>JBCBCD010000670.1:0-4491 GCA_038530915.1 Bacteroidota bacterium | reverse complement strand
TGTTGGGGCGCCTCTTGGTACCTCTACAGTATATGTAGTATGGGAGATCAATGCACCAGTACAAGAACTTAAGCTGAAAGGAAAATCCAAAAACAAAAACATTTTATTGCCAAACTGTAACTCTGATGAAAAGATTGTATATAAAAAGGTTACTGCTCCTACCGGAATAACGGTCAATAGCTCTAACTGTACAAGTGCAAGTCTTACAGCTCAAATTGGAACTAACAGCTGTCGAGCACCTGATCAATATCGATGGTATAAGAATGGATCACTTTTTGCCACAACATCAGGAACCTCACAAACAGTCACCATCAGTACTAGTCAAAGCACTACTGTTGAGGTAAGTGCTATGTATGCTGGATCAGAGAGTAGTCGAGCATCTGTTTCCATTCCAGCTAGTATTGATTGGCCATCAGGCATCAATGGGTTATCTATCTTAGTGGATAATTCTTCTGAAAACTATGGAGTTTATGGGACCAATGGTACTGTTACACAATGGATGGTGAGTTCAACAAATGTAAGTATTGCTTCAAATGGTACTAATTCAGCCTTATTAACTGTATCAAACTTTGTGGATGGACATACTTTTATCATAAGTGCTAAAGTAGAGAAATGTGGTGAATACAGATGGTATACTAAGAATGTTGAGATGGATGAAGATTGTCCTTCTTGTCCTATACCTATTCAAGGAATGCTCAGTGATGGTACTGCTAAAGTTGGAGTTTCCGATTTAGATGGTTCAAATCTTAAAAAAGGAGAAAAGGCAAGTAAAGACATGAACCGTTTGGGATTGGAATGGTCCTCCATTGAAATTTATCCAAATCCTATTAGCAAAGGACAGGAGCTAATATTAAAGCAATTACCGGAACAGCATGAAATTAAAGTATTCAATATGCAGGGGCAACAACTTCAAAGGCTTGTAAGCTCAGGTTTTCAAAGTCGATTATCAACTGAAGGATTCGAAGTAGGTATGTATATGATAGTAGTGAAAGACTTGGATACTCAGAAAGAGGTAACAACTAAAGTAGTGATAAAATAATTTAGAGTAGGTTTAAAATTTATCGTGCACTGAAGATCAATGCTTTGTGGTTCTAGCAAAATATTTTCGAAGGCGTTTAGCGAGCTAAGCAACTGAGTAAATATAAAGCTAGGTTCATAAAACATTGGTTTTCAGAAGTTAGAAATTTAAACATACTCTTAGATAGAAGGTCTTAGGTAGCTCAGAACAGCTTGAACGTGTTATGAGTAGACCTCAACTATTAATCATTTCAGGGACTTCCTAAGTGTCAAGCGTTTTGGGAGTCCCTCAAAATTTTAGTATCATCAGTTTACAACAAAAAAAGTTTCATATAGCAGGTATTAAGCTGTTTATCTTAGCAGTAGCAAATGGAATGATACTAGGATTAACTCAGGTCATTCCAACGCTATCAATATTAGCAATCATTGCCTTAGTCCCATTTTTTGTAATACTTATTCAGGGAATAAAAGTCAAACGTCGACTTGGCTTAACTGGGTTTGCTCTACTTTCTTGTTTCTTTATGGGATTTACAGTTGTTGATTCATTTTGGATGCACAAATTTGGAATTGATAAAATCATTGGGATCGCAATAATCAATGCATTGCTGTATGCTACATTTTTACTCCCAGCCTTATTGTCAAGTATTTATTTAGAGCATAAAAAGTTGCTCACGATAGGTTTAGCAATACTTGGATGGAGTTCATTAGAAGTGTTACATCAAACATGGTTACTTGCTTTTCCTCTACACAGCCTTGGTACTTCACTTGCAGAATATCCAGCTTTGTTCTTATGGTTTCGTGCCACTGGAGCCATTGGAGGAACAATCTGGATACTACTATTTGCAGTCTTATTAGCAGATGTTTTTATGAGTTGGAAAACGACTCGTACTTGGTACCCTGAGTATCATTTACCAGTAGGGATGGTTTTATTGGGCTTGCTGATATTTTCAATTTTTCAAGACAAACTAATTATTCCTGAAGCAAGTAGCAGTTCGGTAGCTATTGTACACCCTGACCTTGAAGTGCGTACAGAGCGTCAAAGTATGACCTCAGTCCAGACCATACAATATTACATTGATTTAATGGATCAATTTATAAAAGAAGTAGATTCAGTTGACTACATCTTGGCTCCGGAGAACGTCATCTTAGATGGAGGGTTTATTGAAGATATTCAAAGCGGCAATCACAATCAGGCCATTTCATTGCTTAAAGGATATCTGTCGGGGGCCAATACTGTACTTTATATTGGGGCTTTTATTTATAAGGATGTAACAAATAACCCAAGGAGAGCAGGAGATAATCTAGCTCAGGATGGTGAGCACTACTTTCGAGCGTACAATGTAACTTTGGAAATCAGCAAAGAAGCTGTTCGGATAGCTCATGTAAAAGATCGCCTTGTACCATTTGAGGAATTTATTCCTTTTCCTAGCTTACTTAGCAGTTTAACGAGTACTGTTGGGGGATTTAAATTCTATTTAAGTAAAGATCATTATCTGAAAAATGATCGCTTGGAAAGAACTAGTGCAACTGGGCATTTAATTTGTTATGAATCTGCTTTCAGTTTTGAGGTGGCTAAAAGAGTAGCTGAAAAGGACTTCAATATATTGACTGTTCAGTTAAATGAAGGTTGGTATGATGGATATACAGGTCCAAGAAAATTTGCCCTACATGCGACGGCCAGGGCGATAGAAACAGGGAGATGTGTAATAAGAAGCTCAAATAGAGGAATAAGTTCTGCTGTAAATAGTGTTGGACAGTCAATATGTATAGAAAAAGATAAAAATCCTTCAGTGCTTTTTGTTAAAATAAATCCAAATACAAAGGACACCTGGTTTGTTCGAGTAGGATACCGGATTGTTCCATTTAGTATAAATCTACTTTTTGTAGGATCAATAATAGTTATGTTAATGTTTTTATTTAAAAGAAAAGTGGAAAGGTAGGCCGGAGCCTTTGTCAAAATTACTGGTCTTCTTTACTTTCTACTAATCAACAACAATCCTAAAAAAGTCAAAAAGCCATTCACAATTAAGATTTCAAAACCAAATTGATAGCCTATCCACTTGGGAGCTTGTAAATTGATGATGTATGACAATATAGGAGCAGCAATGCATACCAAAGGTACCCACATATCTTTTACCTCTAATTTGGTAAAAAGACCAAAGGAAAATAGACCCAATAAAGGTCCATAAGTATATCCTGCAGCTCTAAATACACCATTAATGACACTATCGTTGCTAATGGCTTCAAAACACACAATGACCAGAAAGATCAGAATTGAAAAGCCAAAGTGTACGGCCAAACGTATGGGTTTTTCATTTGTATTCTTTCCTGGCTCTATGTTTAAGAAATCTACGCAAAAGGTGGTCGTTAAGGAGGTAAGGGCAGAATCAGCACTTGAATATGCAGCAGCCGTAATCCCCAATAAAAAGAGAATTCCGGCAAAAGTACTGAAGTGCTCAATGGCTAATATCGGAAAGAGATTGTCAGTTCTTTCTGGAATACTTATGCCTTTATCCTGCGCATACAGATACAAAAGTGCACCCAGGCTCAAGAATAATAAATTGACAAAGATCAAAATGCCACTGAACCAGTAAATGTTCTTCTGCGCATCTTTCAGGTTTCTACAGGTTAAGTTTTTTTGCATCATGTCCTGATCTAAACCAGTCATAACAATGACGATAAACATGCCTGAGAAGAATTGCTTGAAAAAGTTTTGTGCTGAATTGTCCCAGAAGAAAGTCTTGGAGTAAGGACTGGATTGGATATTTGCTATCGCCTCCTGATACGTCCAATCCATTTCTTGGGTAATCAGAATGATACTTGCAATAACTGCCGCAAGCATAAAGAAGGTTTGTAAGGTATCGGTAAAAACGATGGTTTTGATACCTCCTTGAAAGGTGTACAGCCATATCAAACCTATCGCAATGAGTACGGTTAGCCAAAATGGAACATTCAGGGCATCAAATATCGCCAGCTGCAAAACTCCTGCTACCAAAAACATTCTAAATGAAGAACCAATTACCCTGGATAGGATGAAATAAAACGCTCCGGTTTTATAAGCCCAATAGCCTAGTCTTTTTTCCAAATAAGCATAAATGGTAATCAATTGAAGTCGATAATACAAGGGCAATAAGACCAAAGCAACGATCAGATAACCAGGTATATAACCCAGCACCATTTGAAAATAGGCAAATTGTGTACTACCTACCTCACCCGGTACAGAAATGAAGGTAACGCCCGAAAGGGAAGCACCAATCATCCCAAAAGCCACTAAATACCAGGGCGACTGTCGGTTGGCAGTATAAAATGTACTTGCACTTGCATTTCTGGAAGTGAGCCAGGAGATGGTAATAAGCAAGAGGAAATAACCAAGCGTGATCGCTATGATTAGAGAAAGATTCATTACTAATAATTTCTTTAAACCGCCAGAGAAGTTTTGTTTGAGTTGGGTTCACCCTATAAAGCTTGGCTTTT
>JBCBCD010000669.1:0-4494 GCA_038530915.1 Bacteroidota bacterium | reverse complement strand
GTAACAAGTCTCTTGCATCTTCTTCATTTTTAGTAAGTTGCATAGCAAACTTTAATAACATAGCTTGTTGAGCAACGAAGTTTTGGTTGAATTCTATCTGTGACATAAGCATCGATTTATTTGGTTCGCAAAGTAATGAATTTTTTTTATACTCGATAGTAATACTATCATTTTGTTGTGTACGACAATCAAACACGAATGTACTGCAATTTGTTTCGGGTGTCAGACTATTTTAGTATTGTTATTCATAAGTAATTTTTATGGATTGGATAAACATGATTAAAGCTTTTGAAGCTTATCTGATTTTAGAGCGTTCTTTGTCAGATAAGACTATAGAAGCTTACCGAAGAGATGTACATAAATTAGCTTCTTTCATAGAGATTCATGAAATGGAGCTTTCATCGAGAGAAGTAAAGCTATCTCATTTACAAGATTTCTTGATTTGGATAAATGGACTAGGCCTGGGAGCCAGATCTCAAGCGAGACTTATTTCTTCTATTAAGGCGTTTTACAAATTTTTATTAATTGAAGATTTGGTGGAGGCTGATCCAACAGAACTCCTTGATGCACCTAAGCTGGCAAGAAAAATCCCTGAAGTATTGTCTTTTGAAGAAATCCAACTCATGTTTAATGCCATCGATCTTTCAACAGATCATGGAACCAGAAACCGAGCAATGCTTGAAACACTCTATGCTAGTGGTTTAAGAGTCAGTGAGTTGACTGACTTAAAGCTGTCTAATTTGTACTTTGATTTAGGATTTATAAAAGTAATAGGAAAGGGAAATAAAGAGCGTTTGGTCCCTATTGGTGATAGTGCTATTAAACACATTCAATTCTATCTTGAAGGAGTACGTCGACCTCAAATGAATATTGATAAAGATTCGGAAAATATTGTTTTCCTAAACCGAAGAGGAAAAAAATTGAGTAGAATCATGGTTTTTAACATCGTAAAAGATACTGCTAAGGCTGCTGGGATAGAAAAAAATGTATCCCCCCACACTTTCCGCCATTCTTTTGCTACTCATTTAATTGAAGGTGGAGCTGATTTGAAAGCAGTGCAAGATATGCTCGGCCATGAATCCATACTCACTACGGAGATCTATACTCATCTCGATACCCATTTTTTAAGAGATACGCTCTTGAGGTTCCACCCAATGAATAATAGGTGATGTGTGATATAATAATTGAGTACCGCTTAGACTAACACTTATAACCTTATCAACTAATAATCCGATAAACTTAAAATTTGCTTGGACTTTGCCCAAATTCATCTTTAAAACATTTACTAAAGTAGGCAACACTACTAAAGCCCATTTTGAACGCTATATCTGAAACGGTTCCGGCTTTTTCTTCCAGCAGGTCTTTGGCTTTATTGAGTCGCACCCATCTGATGAATGCACTTGCAGAACGATTACTTAGTGCTTTTACTTTTCTAAGCAACTGATATCTACTCAAGTGAAGTGCTTTGCTTAAATCTTCCACACCGAAGTTTTCATTTTCCAGGTTCTCATGGATAATATCCATTAATTGCTGCATGAATACTTCATTCGGATCTGAAGATTCCTGCGGTGCTTCCCCTTTACTATAAGTTAAAATGAGTTCATTGGCATATTTCTCGCGGAGTGTTTTTCGCTGTTTGATTAAATTATCAATTCTTGCCAATAACTCTCTGGAATCAAGAGGCTTAGTTAGGTAATCATCAGCACCAGTATGTAATCCTTCCAATTTACTTTCCATATCTCCTTTGGCAGTAAGCATAATTACCGGGATATGGTTGGTTTCCGCTGTGGCTCTAATTTTTTTTAAAAACTCATTTCCATCCATCACAGGCATCATTACATCGGTAATGATTAAATCTGGGATGGTTTCAATAGCTTTTTCAAGTCCTACTTTTCCATTTTCAGCTTCAATAATTTCATAATTATCTTTAAGCTTATCTTTTATGTAAAAACGAACATCCTCATTGTCTTCAACTATAAGGACATTAATCTTGGAGGGATCAGTCTTTGCAGTTGAACCTTGAACATCCTCATTATTCATGAAATAATATTCATATTTTGACATAAATAATTCTCCTTGTTCATTGTTAGCGATATCTGATAGATGTTCATTATCAATTGGAAACTTGACTGTAAATGTTGATCCTTGTCCATTCTGACTTTTTACAGCTATTTCTCCTTTATGTAAGTTGACGAGTTCTTTTGATAAGGCTAAACCTATGCCAGAGCCTTCATATTTTCTGGTGCTTTGGCTATCTGCCTGATAAAAGCGATCAAAAACATGAGGTAAATCTTTTTCTGCTATACCTATTCCACTATCTATGACTTCAAAAACTGCAAAATCATCTTCAGGGTAAGTATTAATGGTAATAGATCCCTCTTCTGGAGTGAATTTGAAAGCATTATTTATCAGGTTATTGATGATTTTCTCTGCTTTGTCAGTGTCTAACCAAACGGCTAATGGTTCATTGGAAGTATTGATTTGATAAGCAATTTGCTTTTGAGAGGCCAGAGATTCAAAAGCATTGGCCAACTGCCTAATAAAACTCATAAAGTCTGCCTCTGTTGCCTTTAAAGACATTTGTTTAGCTTCTAATTTAGAAAGATCAAGCAGTTGATTGATCAACTGAAGCAGACGTTGGGCGTTTCGCAGCATTATTTGGTGATAGGTCTTGAGATTCCCTTTAAATCTTCCAGAGTTAATTTCATTAAGAGGAGAAATGATCAGTGTTAAAGGAGTGCGAAACTCATGAGAAATATTAGCAAAGAAGTTAGATTTTATCTGATCCATTTCTTTCAGCTTTTTGGCTTCAGCTTCCTGAATGGATAAAGCAAGTTCTATTTCTTGTTGTTTTTGTCTTCTTTGTCTCAGGTTGTATTGAAAAATTCCAAATACAAGAAAGAGCAATCCAAATGCACCAAAGAGAATACTATTTCTTAGTACTTTTTGTCTGGAAAGTTGTAGGTCTTTTTGTAAAAGCTCATTTTCTTGTTGTTGGCGTTCATACTTTGCGTCTAGTTCAGCAGAAGCTTTGAATTTTTCCTGATTAAAAAGTGTATCCGAAATGGCCTCATGATTTCTTAAGGCTTCATAAGCTTTATCGAACTGCCCGGTTTTTGCATAACTCTCTGCTAAAAGGTCGTATGAGTCAGAACGATTTTGAATATTTTTAATGCGTTCAAAAATTTTTACGGCCATTTCGAGTTGTTCTATTGCTTCTTCATACCTGCCCTCTTCTGAATACATATAGCCAATTGCATCTCTTATTTCAGCTTGCTGATATTCTTGCTCATGTATTTCATGTTCCTTTAAAGCTTTAAAAAAATAGGCTATAGCATTGTCAAAATCTCCATAGGCATAATAGATTCCACCTAAATTCCTCGCAGTACGAGCTTTATAATAAGTGTCATTCAATTGGTGAGCCATATCATATGCCTGACGTGCATACTTAAACGCACTGGCTGAATCAGCCCCAACAAAACCTGAAACATTAAGAAGGTTGACCAGCTTGCCCTGAGATGGACCTTCATTCAACTCATTTTCTATATCCAAAGCAAGCAAACTGTATTTTTTAGCCAACTCAATGGTATCCATATAATAGTAGCCAAAGGCTATACTTGTATACATTGAAGACAATTGTGCAGGATCATTCTCAGTCTGAAGAATGTCTATTGCTTTGAAATAATAATCAAAGGATTCATTGGTTTGCCCGGTGTAGATCCCTACATCTCCTTTCCGTTTTAAGTATTTAATAGAGGATAGCGGTTGGTTTCTTTTAGTACTTAATGCTAAGCCTTTTTCTATATAAATATTAGCTGAATCGTAATTATGGAAAGCATAATAGTGCGAAACCAATGCATAGATGCCTTTATCTTGCATTTCTGCATCTCCTTTTTGTCCTAATTCATAAGCAAGCGTTGAGTACTTTAGAGATTCTTCTTTGTTTTCATAATTGAGAACTTGAGTTAGCTCTATGAGTGTCTCAAACTTTTCCTCTTCAGTAGCATTTTTATATTGCATTTTGAGGCTATCAATCTGCTCATTTTGGGCAGAAAGAAACAGATGGAAGAAGAAGCAAAGGGGAAGAATAATTCTATACAGTTTCATTTTGTTTTCTGGTCTTTAGCGCAAAGATTTCGGTGCATATTATTATTTATCACAAATAAAAAATAAGGTTCAGCAAAATACTCAAAAAAAATTTGGTTTTTGGATTCAAGTTTTCACTTTCTATACAACATAAAGTTTATTTAAGGAATCCTGAAAAAGGACGAGTTATTTTGTCCAAGCAATTATATTTGCCAAAATTTATACTAGATGCGTTCCATTTATCCATTCTGGTTGATGTATTTTGCAGTATTACTTTTTTTATTGCAAAACTGTGCCACTCCTGTAGCTCCTACTGGTGGACCTCGTGATGAACAACCTCCACAGGTAGTTACAAGTGAGTCAACTCCAAATTATCAAACTAATTTTGTCAAGCAAGATATAGAACTG
>JBCBCD010000668.1:0-4496 GCA_038530915.1 Bacteroidota bacterium | reverse complement strand
AAAAAGCGTTGTAAGTTTTAAAGCTTGCGACGCTTTTTTATCCGTAAAAAATCACCAAGCCATCAATTGAATTATGAAAGATGAATGATGAATAATGATCTATTCCGACAACAATTGGTCTGCTGCTGCTGCATCGCCTAAGAAGAAAGTAGCGATGATACAGATAACCAATAAGCCTATAGCTAGATACCAAGTTAATTTTTCAATGAAGTCAGTAGATTTTGCTGCACCAAACATTTGGTTGGCTTGAGTACCACCGAATGTAGAATCTACTCCACCACCTTTGGGGTTTTGAATTAAAACCACTCCCATCAATAAAAGGCTGATAATAGCCGAAAGAACCGTCAAACCTGTCAACATATCTTACAATTTAAGACCTTCGATATTAATCTTTTATAGAAGGTTATTTTTTAAATTTTCAATCTTGGCTGCAAAGTAACTACTTTTTTCAGGAAATTTCAACTGTAAACGCCTATACATTTCAATTGCTTTATCGAATTGATGTTGTGAACTTAAAATTTCGGCTAACGTCTCTGAGGCAAGATCTTGTGTCTCTTTGACACTTTTTTCAGCAAATAAGGTGATCTTATCTTTGCGCTTGCGTTTTTTTCTTTTTTCTTTTTTTGCCTTCTCTGAATCTTCTCGCTTTTTAGATTCCATCAACTCACCCAATTGTAAATTGATATGTGCAGGCTGAAATTGTTGTATCCAACTGCTGAAGGAAGATTTTGGCGTTGGAATTGGATCTTTTTTAGCAGGAGCTGGAGCAGCCCCTTCTTGAACCACCACTTCTGTTACTTTCTCCGGTTCGCTTTGCTCTTCTTCTGTCTTTGAACTGGTAGGTGTGGATATAACTTCTTTTTGTTTATCAACTACTGCAATTACTTCTTTTTCCTCTCCCTCTTGCTCCATTTTAGATAAAAGTATTTCATGATCTACTATTTCTGATTCTTCATAAACAGGAGTAGGCGAAGGACCTGACGGAGGTGTTGGAGTCTCTACTTTATTTTCTAATGGAAGCAACTCTTCAAGTGTCGTATTTTGAGGTGTAATGCTTGTATCAATTGTAGTAAGCTCAGGCTCTAGAGTATTGAGATCTTTTAGTTCAAGATAGTCTTCTGTTAACTCAAAACTGTCAACCGTTTGTTCAACCGCTTGTAACTGTTGAACCAATCTATACAAAACAGATCGATGAGGCAGTACCAAAGCAGCCGCTCGAATATTCTGTTCTAACTCCTCGTGCTTTTCCAAATGACTTTTTATAACCAATAAATAATGCAAGTTGGCAGAGTAGGGATATTGCATCACTAAACTTTTCAACTCCTGATAAGGCATTTGATAAAGCAGGGAGTATTCTTGAAGATAAGAAGTAAAATTATCTGCGTTCATCCGTCTAATGCTTTCGTATGTAAGTGGTACTTGAAGATAGTGAATGTACATATGAAGACACTCACACCTCACAAAATGTTACTCAAAACAAAATTGGACACTAAATATAACAATAATGTTGAGTATTGGCAATTTGTAATTAGTACAAAGAGGAGTAAAAATGTAATTACATCTTTAATTTTTTTACTACTTATATGAATAAATAGTAATGAAATTTTGTTTTAGAGTGCTAAAGACAATCTTCATTACTCTAAACCAGTTGGCTAAGAAACGCCTGCAGCTTTTTTATAGCCAGTCCTCTATGGCTGATTTCATTTTTTAATTGTGGCTCCATTTGAGCAAAGGATACATCATATCCATTGGGAATAAAGATGGGATCATAACCAAAACCCTTATTACCCATTCTTTCAGTTGCTATTTTTCCTCTTATAATGCCTTCAAATGTATGCATCTGTCCATCAAGGATTAATGCAATAACTGTTTTGAATTGCGCACTTCTATCTTGGAAAGGACTTAAATTCTTTAGCAATAAATCCATATTGGCGTTAGCATCTCTTTGTTCTCCTGCATAACGTGCTGTGATCACTCCTGGGGCACCATTCAAAGCATCCACTTCCAATCCTGTATCTTCTGCAAAGCAATCGACCTGATAATTTTGGTTGACATATTCAGCTTTTTGTATGGCATTTCCTTCAATGGTAGGCTGAGTTTCGGGCACATCTTCAGTACATCCTATATCAGGTAAGCCCAAAAACTGGTAATTATCACCTAGTAATTCTTTAACCTCTCTGATTTTATTTGGGTTGCTGGTAGCAAAAACTAATTTTTTCATTATTTAGGATGTTTTGAATAGGTTTTTTAATGCTTGCCACAATTGAGCAGCCTTGGCTTTTTTTCCGGCTTTTCTTTCTTGAAAAATCACATTCAAGTCATCAACAAATAAAAAGCTTTTGTCTTGTAATTCGATATTTTCATAAAGATTTACTTGTATTTTCAGACATAAATCTGATGGATTGGCTCCAAAGCTAATTATCTTTCGATATTGATGAGACTTATTCAATTCAAAGAAACTAATTGATTGACCATGCGTTATATTGTAAAAGTGTACGTCTGCCGAAAAATTTAGCTTAACCGCTTCTAAAATCTTCGTCAAAAATTGGACCAGATCATCACTTACTTCATCCATTTGAGTGACTACTAAGACTTTTTTTCCGTTCTTGCCTTTAAGATCTGATTCGTTCCAGTCAGGAATGACAATAAGGCCTGTGCTGTTGAATAAAGAATTCAATATATTGTTTTGATTATTTGTTGTTTGTAAAAAATATATTCCGTTTTTTGCCTCTATTGTTGGCAAATATGGATAATAATTCTAAAATTAAGTATTTTTGCTCAAAATAAAGTGACTATGAAATATAATATCAACATCCAGAAAGTGGATAAATCCCGCCTTAGTGAAGTAGATTTCAACAACCTGGCTTTTGGTCGCGTATTTTCTGATCATATGTTTGTCGTTGATTATGAAGATGGCGAATGGATCAACCCAAGTATTGTTCCTTTCGATAAGTTCCCTATCCATCCTGCTGCCATGGCATTACATTACGGACAAGCTATTTTTGAAGGTATGAAAGCTTCAAAAAGTGTAAATGGAGAGCCTTTACTTTACAGACCTGAAAAGCATGCAGAAAGAATTAATGCGTCAGCTAGAAGAATGAGCATGGCTGAAATTCCAGCTGACCTTTTCCTGGAAGCTTTGCATTTATTAGTCGGTTTAGATCAAGCCTGGATTCCACCACAAGAGGGGAGTGCTTTATACCTTCGTCCTTTTATGTTTGCCAATGATGAATTTATAGGAGTGAGACCTTCACAACGTTACAAATTCATCATCTTCACTTGTCCGGTAGGACCATACTACCCAAAACCTGTAAGCTTATTGGCTGAGACTACTTACGTTCGTGCTGCTGTAGGTGGTACTGGTGAAGCTAAAGCTGCTGGTAACTATGCTGGTGCTTTATTACCTGCAAAATTAGCTCAAGAAAAAGGGTATGACCAGGTAATGTGGTTGGATGCCAATGAATTCAAGTATATCCAGGAAGTAGGTACCATGAATATCTTCTTTGTCATCGGAGATAAAATCATCACACCTAATACGGATGGAGCTATTCTAAAAGGTATTAATAGAGCAAATGCTATTCACTTATTAAAGCACAGAGGCTACGATGTAGAAGAAAGACCTATTTCTATCGATGAAGTAGTAGAAGCTCACAAAGCTGGCACACTTAAAGAAGCTTTTGGTACAGGTACAGCTGCAGTGGTGGCTCATGTTTCCAAAATCGCTTATAAAGATTACGAATTTGAATTGCCTCCATTAGAAGAAAGAAAAATTGGCGAGATGATCAAATCTACAGTCAATGGTTGGAGAGCTGGTACGATTGAAGATGAATTTGGCTGGATCGTTCCGGTTAAAGCATTGGAAGTAGCGCACTAATTCATTGAGCTATTGGGTTATGCGGTCATTGGATTATATTAAGCTGGCAGGTTCACCTTTTGAGTAATATTCTTTTATCAAAACTGAACCTTTAGCTTTGTAGCAGATTGCTCTAAATTACATGACCCATGACCCATGACCCATGACCCAATGATCAAAACTCCACCACCATACCAAAGTTAGCTACAGGTTGTAGTGAAACCGGATCAAGCTGAATACTTGGTTTCAATTTCAAAGAAAGATCATCACTGATGTCAAAGTCTCTTAGGTGAGCATCTATGAAGGCCTCAAGAGCAATTAATCCATGAGCTACAACAGCTCCTATGTATGAAAGTTGGGTGTTTTTGTCGTATCGATCTCTTAGTGAGCGTAAGGTGGTGACATCGTCAAAAGAAGTACCTGAAAATTCATGTAACTCGTCATTTAACTTTGCTTCTAGCGCATCTCTAAAACGAACATATAAGCCTTGATTGAAATCAATGGTCAAATAAAGTCCGGTATAAGCACCATAAACCAGTGGGAGTTTCCACCATCTTTGATTGTGTATTTGACCACCTCCAGGAATGACCAAGCCCAGCCGTAAAGCTTTGCCCGGATTATACTGTTTAGGAACTTTTGTTTC
>JBCBCD010000667.1:0-4496 GCA_038530915.1 Bacteroidota bacterium | reverse complement strand
AAGGAACCTTTGTGTTGAGAATAGTTGCATGTTGATCCTCTAAAAAAGATTGGCTACCATTTCAGCTTTATGGATGTTAGTAGGTTTATTAACGGCTCTCTATGAATATTTTTTTCTGGCAAATTATCCGGGGGTATTGGATACACAGGCTATGAATGATTTTGATTTACAAAAGAATATAGTGGCTGCTGTAGGAGGACTTTTTGTGGGTAGCCTGCTCTTTGGCTTTTTAGAATTATTTTATTTTCAGAAAAGATTAGTCCGAGAAAAATTTTGGGTGACCATCTTAAAAAAGGTTGCTATTTATACAGCATCACTATTTTTATTGCTGTTCGGTATTTCTCTGGTTTTTAATAGTTTTTTGTCCGGAAGAAGTCTTACTGATCCTGTAGCCTGGAAAGAAACGCAGTCATTCCTAACTTCTATTGCTTTCTGGCATCCTGTGTTCCCGGTACTAAGTTTAGCTTTACTCTCTTCCTTCTTTATCCAACTATCTGAGCGCTTTGGATCAAATGAAATGTGGAAGATGTTCTTGGGAAAATACTTCAAACCCAAGGAAGAAGAACGTATTTTTATGTTTTTAGATCTCAACCATTCTACCACAATTGCTGAAAGATTGGGGAATGAAAAATTTTATGGATTCCTAAATGATTTTTACCACGATATTGCAGGTGTTATTACCTTTCACAAAGGGGAAGTAGTTGAGTATATAGGTGATCTTGTAGTCATTACCTGGTCATTGCCAGTTGGTGCTTCAGAATTTCGTTGCATCAATTGTTACCAGGGTTTTGAAAAAGCCATCCACAGGAAAAGAGAAATTTACCTTAGTCGATATGGTACAGTACCTGAATTTAAGGCTGCTGTACACTGTGGTGAGGTTATTATAGGCGAAATGGGTAAAATCAAAAAGTCAATCAAATTTTCTGGCGATGTACTGAATACTACTGCAAGAGTGGAAAAAGTCTGTGGCAGTATCGGAGCCAAAATGGTGATTACCGACAACCTGATGCAGCTACTTAGCGATCCGCCTTATTTAATGGAAAAGGTAAGTGATGTAAGTTTGAAAGGGAAAAAAACGCCAATTGATATGTATAAAGTAGTGGTATGATGCTTCAAAATGTATTTGGCTTGAAGTATCAAAAGGTTGACTTGAACGGTCAAGTATGAAATGTCTGATTTTAAGAGTTTTGAATCATTAAAAACAACCAAAAATTGAAAATGATGAAAAACCTGAATTTGACTGTCGTTCTTTTAAGTTTTGCCTTTTTATTTACTACAAAAAGTACTTATGCTCAGTTTGTTGTAGAGCCATTTGTTAGTGATGATGCTTTTATCTTAGAATCCTGGTATTTCAATACCATCGACAAATCTAAACGTTTTAGCATTTTTAGCTTGAATGAGGCTACATACGATTTTGATACTAAGAATTCTTCCGTTTTATCCTATGGCTTGGTCGGTTTTGATTTAGTAAAAGGATTTGGACCTGTAACAGGTTGGAGAATTTCGCCCTATTCAGCTGCTGCATTAGTGGGTTTACAGTATGGTATTTATAGTCAAAACTTTCTGGCGTACTTAACTGTGAATACTGAATTGAAAGACAACCCGAACTATGAATTTTATGCCCTTCTTCAATACAGAAAACCAATTTCCAAAAAACTTAAGTTATTCAGCCAGTTGCAGATTTCCAAAAACTTTTCAAAGGACACCCACACTTTTAGTTTGTACAGATTTCGATTGGGACCAGACCTAGGAAAATTCCAAGCGGGTATTGGGATAGAGCAGACCTTGGTAGAAGAAGATTGGGAACATGACATAAGCCCGGGTTTGTTCTTGAGACTTGAATTGTACTAGATATACTCATTACTTAATTGGTCACAAAATTAATTTAGATAATAGAGTTTGACTTTGCTCATAACTAGCAGTTATAGTGTAGGGTTTAGTGTGTAATTTGTAGAGGTCCTCTACACACTACACCCTACACCAAAAGCATTAAAAATTACGAATTCTTTCTCTTCTTTCACGTTTGTCTTCCCGACGTTCTCTTCTATCTTCACTCATCTCCCTTTTATCCTCGGCCAATTCTGCCTTGGTGGTAGCAATATCTGCTTCCAAGGTGTTGATAAATTCATTCATCAGTTTCATATTAGCAATGGCTTTTTCTTTGGCTGTAGGGGCTAAGGAATAGGTAAATGCTTGTAAGGTATTCAGGATTTCTTTTTGACGCATGGTACGGGCAATTTGTACTTGCAAATCTGTTTGATCGTCTCTGGCATCTCTTTGATCATCACGTTTGTCTCTGCGGTCATCTTTTAGATCTCTTCTTTCGCCTAGATCTCCATCTCTATTATTTAGATCTCTTCTGGAACTACGAACTTCCCGGTTTGAGGACCTAACTTCTGCTTGACTTTGCGATAGTTCTTGTTTGTCTTGTGCAATTTTTCGCTCACTTTGTTCTATTTCTCTTTTCATATCAGTGACGATGTCTCCTTTCAAGGCAACTACCTTATCTAAGTTCTCGGCATAGAATGCGGTTTTAAAAGCTTCTACTTTAGTTTTGAAAGCAGCCAATTGAGCAATGTCTTTTTCCAACTGTTGTTCGCCGGTTTTAATGGCTTTGCGATTGGTCGATGCTTCGGAAGCATTTCTGATGACTTGAGCTTGGCTGACATTGGTTGAAAACATAACCAACAAAATGATTAATCCCATTAAATTCTTCATTCCTTTTTGTTTTATGATTTAGTTTGAGTGGTTGTAATTTTAAAGGTTATTGTCTTTAAAAAAGGACCAGATCAATTCATGATTCAAAAGTATTAGAAGTGGGATCAAAAAGTTCCATTTATTAAGGTGAAACAGCCTTTTTAGGGAGCGAAGCGACCTTAAGAACTCTTGAAGTTAATTATCGTAAGATTACCAATTCGAAATTAAGTTATTGAATAATCCACTTTGTTGTGAGTTCTGTGTCTTCTGTTATGTGAAAAATTGACATTACATTACTCATTATATTATTTCATTTCTCTATAATCCTTCAACACGAGCTTAATACTTGAAATAGCTAATTCCGGATCATCCCAATGTACAAAGTGACCAGCATCTCCGCTATACAACAGCATCCCTCTATCTACAGACTGTATCACATCCGTCCACCTGGATACACGAATCCTCATTTTTGATCTAAAGAGCGCTTCACTATCATATTCATCGGAACGCATGCTTTGGGGCATATCAAACCGTCCTCCTACCAGAATATGAACCGGAATATTAGGCAGTGGACTTTCCATAATTTCTTTGAAATCTGTTTTTCGTAAATGTTGTAAGATTTTACTTTCACGTTGAAGAGCAGGAGGCATTCCTTCTCGCCTTTTTTTGAATTTTTGATCGATATCAGCTATTTCCTGATCAATTCTTTTATCGTCCCAGTTTAAGACTTGATAATACTCACGCTTATTGATTTGAGTTTCTGTAAAATCACCGGGATCAACAATGACTAAGCCAGCTAGTTTTTCTGGATAATGTACCGCAAAGCCTCTGACCAAAACACCTCCCAGAGAGTGACCAACCAATACGTAAGGTGGCTCTAATTCCAAATGATCTAGAATCTTGATCAGCCGATCTGCTACTTTTTTGATGTTGGGGATTTCTTCAACGGGTTCGGACTTGCCTATTCCCGGCCTATCGTAAGTGATTATTGGCCCTAGATTGGTACTATCGGCTAAGACTCTTTCCCAGTTATCCATGGGAGTGCCAAAGCCACTTTCAAAAACGATAACAGGCTGTCCTTCTTTTCGCTCCTCAATTCCAATGGTATTTATCCATATTTTGGATTCATTAATGGTGATAAAGCGCTTCTGTGCGAGGGATTGTAAGGACAGGAATAGCAAGCTTAAAAGGAATAGGTTTTGTTTCATGTTAAAGCTGTTTTGCTTGTTGACTAGATAGTTGAGTTTAACGGTTGATTCGTTAATTAACGTTAAAATGCGTTATTTGTTGTATAAAATCAACCCTTTAGCAAAACTTTTGAATAAAAATGAGAAACAGCGTCCTGAAAGACAGGAAACTATTAGATGAATGCCTCTGGCAATCAAAACTTGAAAAATTTATGTTACACGGTATTGAATTATCTTCCCAAAAAATGATACTTAAATTAAATGCAATTCTTCTTCCTCATAAGCTTTATTAGTCTTATGGCTGTTGGTGACCTAACAGTTCAGGATTCTCATTCAGAAAAGGAATTTCAATCTACCTTAGAAAAAGCTAACGAGATTCGAGGGTTTGATTTTGATAGCTCTATTACGGTATATCAGGCTTCTCTTGATGTTTTTACTACTCGCCACCAAAAAATAGAGCTTCTCAATCAGCTAGGTAGAACTTATGAATTAAAAAGACAGTTGGATAGTGCACTTATTACCTTGGAAAAAGCCAAAGAGTTGCTTCAGCAAGGTGAACTCAACGTCACTAAGGTGGCTATGGAAGTAGGTTTTCACAACCGAACTTATTTT
>JBCBCD010000666.1:0-4499 GCA_038530915.1 Bacteroidota bacterium | reverse complement strand
CAATGAGATATGACCCTCATGTAATGCCCCCATGGTAGGTACAAAACCAATAGATTTGCCAATACTCCTTTGCACGTCAAGAAAAGCTTGAAGCTGTTTTACGGCTGAAAACCTTATCATACTTGAGATTGTTAAGATCTATTGAAAAACTGCTTTTGTTAAGATATTTTTAAGCAAAGCAGCAAGCTAAGCAAAAAAGTTTAATTTTTGTTATCTTTGCAGTCTTATTTAAAAAGACTTATCTACACAGGTTAAAATATGATCTATGAGTAAAAAGAAAGTGCTGATTGTAACTCAGGAGATGCAGCCCTACACAGAATCACAAATTTCAGAAATAGCCCGCCAACTCCCACAACATATACAGAACAATGGAATGGAAATCCGAATCTTGATGCCAAGATATGGGATTATCAATGAAAGAAGACACAGACTACATGAAGTAGTTAGATTATCTGGTATGAATATCATCGTAAATGATGATGATTATCCATTAATCATTAAGGTGGCTTCTATTCCTGAAGCTAGAATGCAGGTTTATTTCCTTGA
This sequence comes from Bacteroidota bacterium, assembly GCA_038530915.1. Taxonomy (GTDB): domain Bacteria; phylum Bacteroidota; class Bacteroidia; order Chitinophagales; family Saprospiraceae; genus JANQPA01. The sequence continues at coordinate 3,953 of JBCBCD010000666.1, read as the reverse complement.
CAATGAAGACTTTTTCAAAAGAAAGGAGATTTTAAGCCAAAAAGATGGGAGTCCTTTCGAAGATGCCACCGAGCGAATGGTATTCTTCTGCAAGGGTGTCATTGAAACGGTGAAGAAGTTCGGCTGGGCACCAGATATCGTTCATTGCCATGGCTGGATGACCAGTTTAATACCTTTGTATTTGAAAACTGCTTATAACAATGAGCCTATTTTTCAGAATGCGAAGACCATCTATTCCATTTACAATAGTGATTTAGCCTACAATCTTCCAATTGATAACTTTGTAGAGATTGCAAGTATCAATAACCTTACAGAGAGTGATTTGGATGCATACCTTGAAGATGACAAATTGACCTTATTTAAAGGTGCAAGTACATTTGCAGATGGCATTATCAATGTACCCGTTGAAAAAGGGGATGAAGGTTTAGAATTTTTAGATGAAACAGAGAAGCCTTTCATCAAGCATGAGGAAGAAGCCTACAAACCTGCCTACATGGATTTTTATCAAACTTTTTTGATTGAACAAATGGCAGAATAAAGAAGTCTGTCATTTTTAATATATAATTTTCAGCGCATTATTAGCACCGAATATTGGCTACTGATAATGCGCTTGTCTTTTAGTAAACACAAGTTGTTAAAAGAACATACTTGTGAATAAGAAATAGCGCCTTGCATTCATTAGGTGTTTAATAGAATTGATCTACATTTGCAAGCTCGATTAAAGTAATAATTGATCATACAAAGTATATTTATGAAAAAGTATAGGGGAGTTATCCTTGTTTTATCAATAATGATTCTAGGTATTTACTCTTGCGTTGATCCAACTGATATTGGCTCAGAATTATTGGAACAAGATCGTACCGCGGTAGGCTTTATTGATGATACACTTACACTCAACACAACTATTATTAGGGGTGATGCTGTGGTTACCTACAATCCAGCTTCATTAGCTACACAATTAAATAGTTATTTATTGGGACAAATGGAAGATGCTATTTTTGGAAAAACGACCTCCTCCATTTATGTACAGCCAAGATTAACATTTACAGATCCGGATTTTCCGGCAGAATCAACGATAGATTCTATTGTACTTGTGCTACCCTATCTTCAAGATAGTACTGCATATTATGGAAACTTTGAAACCGAATACCCTATAGAAGTTTTCAGAATTATAGAAGACCTTTCAAGAGATAGTATTTATTTTTCAAATACTACCTTCGACATTGATGTAAACCCTTTGGCTACTGCCTCTATTACACCTTTGATTGGTGATAGTATTGAGATCATTGAAGCCAGAGGCTCTTTTCTTGATACGACCTTGGTCGCTCCTCAAGTAAGAATCCCTCTTGGCCCAGACTTAGGCTTGGAGCTGTTTACTTTTGGTAGAGATTCTTTGTTAACAGATAATATTTCTTTTCTCGAACTTTTTAAAGGTTTGCACATTAGGCCAGCAAGTACAACCAATGGCTTGATAAGTTTCGATCTAAAATCACCTATTGGTGGGATATACCTTTATTATACTTTCACAGAAGGAGGAGAAACCATCAAAAGACAATATCAATTTGCTTTTACTGATTTTAGTGTAAGACTGACAAAGTATGAACATGATCATACTGGCGCCTTCATAGAAGATTATTTAAATGGAGAACCTACTACTGATAGTTTAATTTTTATTCAAGGTTTAGCTGGTGTAGATACTAAAATTGAGATCCCACACATAGAATCTTTGCAGGATTTATTAATCAATAAAGCAGAATTAATTGTAAATTACATAGATATTCCTGAAGATAGACCAGCAATCTATGATCCCGCTCTACAATTAGCCCTATCTTACATAGATGAAAATGGGAACACAAGAGTGATTGATGATCTGTTTATTGGAGACGCAGTTAATAACCTAACTACTGTTTTTGGAGGTGTTTATGAAGAAAATGGTTTTAGAATTGGTCAATACAAAATGAACCTAACTTCCCATCTACAAAGAATGATTTCTGGTGAACTCAGCAACACAATGATACTTTCTGCGTTTCCTAAATCAGAACGAGCATACAGATCCGTTTTAAATGGTACTGATCAATCAATTGTACTTCAGATAACGTATTCTGATAATTAGTACCCCAGTGTTCGGTATTGAAGTTGAAAAACTTCAACTTATATCTATTTTCTTGTAAAAAGACATTGAACGAAAAGCTTTATTTGCTTTTCAAATGGCAACAAAAATCGAATTATTATGTGTGGAATCGTAGCTTACGTAGGTTCTAAAGAAGCATATCCAATTTTGATAAAGGGACTCAAGCGCCTGGAGTACAGAGGATACGACAGTGCAGGTGTGGCTTTATTAAATGGAGAGGTGAGAGTTTATAAGAAAAAAGGTAAAGTAAAAGAACTGGTTGATTTTGCCGAAGAATTAAATAAAGGAGGGAATGCCGGTATAGGCCATACAAGATGGGCTACTCATGGTGAACCTAATGATGTCAATGCTCACCCACACATATCCAGTAATGGCAGGCTCACATTGGTACACAATGGTATCATCGAGAATTATGCACCGCTTAAAAAAACGCTTGTAAAGGAAGGTCATATTTTCAAGACTGAAACAGATACAGAAGTATTGGTCAACCTGATACAAGAAATCCAGGATAGAGATGATTTGCCTTTAGAAGAAGCGGTAAGGATTGCCTTAACACGTGTTTCCGGAGCCTATGCAATTGTTGTTATGGATCGCAATGCTCCCGGGAAGTTAGTAGCGGCCAGAAAAGCTAGTCCTCTTGTATTAGGTATAGGCGATGGAGAATACTTTTTAGCGTCTGATGCTACTCCCATTGTGGAACATACCAAAAGAGTTGTTTACTTAAATGATGAAGAAATAGTTGTCGTTCAGCAGGAAGGCAATTTTGAAATAAAAACCATATCCAATCAAATACAAACTCCTTTTATCCACGAGTTGGATATGCAAATTGAAATGCTTGAGAAAGGAGGTTATGATTATTTCATGTTGAAAGAAATACATGAGCAACCACAAACGATTGCTGATTGTATGCGTGGTCGCATCAATTCGGAAGAGGGATGGATCAAGCTGGGTGGCCTTAATGAATATTATGATCGCATTGCTAAAGCGGATAGATTCATTATAGTTGGTTGTGGTACTTCTTGGCATGCAGGTATGATAGCAGAATATTTGATTGAAGATCTTGCCAGAATTCCAGTTGAAGTTGAATATGCATCAGAGTTTAGATACCGCAATCCCATTATCACTGAAAATGATGTGGTGATCGCCATCTCTCAATCCGGAGAAACTGCTGATACTTTAGCTGCTATGGAAATTGCAAAGCAAAAAGGAGCACTTTTATATGGAGTTGTTAATGTAGTTGGCTCTTCTATTGCAAGGCTTACTGATGCCGGATCTTACATACACGCAGGTCCCGAGATAGGGGTAGCTTCTACAAAAGCCTTTACCGGGCAAGTTACTTTGTTATCCATCATGGCCATATTGCTGGCTTACAGAAAAGGAAAAATATCTGAGTCTTACTTCCGTCAGTTATTGAGTGAGATGGATAGTATTCCTTCAAAAATCGAACAGGTACTAAAGAGCAATGAAAAGATAGAATACATCGCTTCCGAAATCAAAGACAAAGCAAATGCGCTTTATCTAGGAAGGGGATATAACTTCCCTGTAGCATTGGAAGGTGCTCTAAAACTAAAAGAAATTTCTTACATACATGCTGAAGGTTATCCTGCAGCAGAAATGAAACATGGTCCTATTGCTTTAATCGATGAAGATATGCCTGTGATTGTTATTGCAACCAATCAAAGTGCATACGAAAAAGTTGTCAGCAATATTCAGGAAGTTAAAGCAAGAAAAGGAGTAGTGATTGCAATCGTTTTAGAGGGCGATACAGAAATATTGGCGCCCATCCTTCTGAGCATTTTACAGAGTTGTTGGACATAAGGTT
>JBCBCD010000665.1:0-4500 GCA_038530915.1 Bacteroidota bacterium | reverse complement strand
CTCCATGAAACTCCTACGACTCCATGGTGAAAAACAATTAATACCCAGCAGCTTGTCCATCCTTTCTGGACTCGGAAGCTCCAAAATAAACCCCTCTTTCTGCATCGTACATAATGGCTTGATAACCACCATAAATACCTCTTGCAAACTGCACCCTATGACCTTTGGCCATCAATCCACGCACTGTTTCGTAATCAAACCCACTTTCCATTCTAATGGTTCCTCTGCTACTTACATCGACGCCCATCGGTGTAGAAGTTCCGGTGTGATCGTATCTTGGTGCATCTCCGGCTTCCTGCAAGTTCATACCAAAGTCAATCATATTCATAATAATCTGAGTATGTCCTTGTGGTTGAAAATCACCACCCATTACCCCAAAGCTAATAAATGGCTTACCATCCTTAGTGACAAAAGCAGGAATGATGGTATGAAAAGGACGCTTTCCTGGCTCAAATACGTTGTAATCTCCTTCCCTCAATGAAAACAATTCACCACGATCCTGTAAAATGAATCCCAAGCCATCAGGCGACATACCTGAGCCCATACCACGATAGTTGGATTGAATGAAAGAAACCATATTTCCGTCTTTATCTGCTACGGTCATGTAAATGGTTTCACCAGCACTGATTTCCCCTGCGGTGTACATAGCAGCTCGGTCCTCATTCAATAGCTTTCCTCTTTCTTTAGCATACTCTTTAGAAATCAAACGATCTACTGGTATGTTAGCAAAAGCTGGATCTGCATAATACTTAGCTCTATCTTCAAAAGCTATTTTTTTCGCTTCTGTAACCAAATGGATGTGTTCTGGACTACCAAATTCAATGTTCGAAAAGTCATAAGGCTCCAGCAAATTCAACATTTGCAGTGCAGCAATTCCTTGACCATTAGGTGGTAGTTCCCATACATCATAACCTCTATAATTAGTGGATACAGGCTCTACCCACTCAGATTTGTGGCTGGCCATATCTTCATAACTCAAAAAGCCACCTTGAGACTTGATAAAATCTGCTATGGTTTTAGCGATATCTCCTTTGTAGAAGGCATCTCTTCCACCAGCAGCAATCTTTTCTAGCGTATTTGCCAAGTTGGGATTCTTGAACACATCTCCCTTGCGAGGTGGATGGCCATCGATCAAATAAGTTTCTTTTATGTTTGGAAAACCTTGATTAATGTAAAATGGAATGGTATTTCCAAAATAATAAGCAATTAACTCAGTCACCGGAAACCCTTCTCTAGCATAGGAGATAGCTGGAGCCAAAATATCTTTCATCGGCATTTTGCCAAATTTTTCATGCAACTCAAACCATCCATCTACGGCACCCGGTACACTTACTGGTAAAGCTCCATGAGATGGAATTTTATTCATTTCTTTAGAAGTGAAGTAGTCAAGGGATAAGCTCTTAGGTGAACGCCCACTTGCATTTAATCCATACAACTTTTGGGTCTTTGCATCCCAAACGATGGCAAATAGGTCACCACCCATTCCACATCCGGTGGGCTCCATTAAGCCTAGGGCAGCATTGGCTGCAATAGCAGCATCTATTGCTGTGCCTCCTTGTTTCAAGACATCCAATCCGATTTGCGTTGCCAGAGGATGGCTGGTACAAACCATACCATTTTTAGCGATTACCTCCGAGCGAGTAGCAAAGTTTTTTCCTGTGATTCTATCCTGTGCATTCAAAGAGAATGAGACGGTAGTTAGTAGTAAGGCGAGTGTGAAAAAATGCTTAATCATCTATATTGATATTTTACTCAGTTAGAATTTTCTTTCTTCTTTTTTATTATAAAAAAACTAATCAAAATTATAGCCATTAAGAAAAGCTTTGGTATCCATTCGTTTACGACCCTGAAGTTGTAATTGATGAATATTCAAAAAGCCATCGTTGGTACTAACTTTTATCCAGTTTTTATTATCTGAAAAAAAATGACCTGCTGGATGATCGTGATCTTCAACAATTGGACTGGCTTTTAAAATCTTAAGTATTTTGCCATCCAACATCGTCCATGCAGCAGGGTAGGGGCTCAATCCTCTTACAAAGTTATGGACAGTTTGTGTGTCTCGATCAAAATTAATTTCACAGGTTTCAGTAAAGATTTTTGGCGCTGAAGTCGCTTCTGTATCATCTTGTTTTTTTGATACAACAGATTTGCTTTCTACAGCTTGAACTGTTTTTAAAACTACTTCAGAGCCTAATTCCATCATTCTGTCATGGACATCTCCAGCGGTATCGTTTTCGTTTATGGGCATGCTTTCTTGCATAATGATGTCTCCGGTATCAATTTCATGTTGTAAGAAAAAGGTAGTAACACCTGTTTCTTTTTCTCCTCTAATAACTGCCCAATTGATCGGAGCGGCCCCTCTATATTTTGGAAGCAAAGAACCATGAAGATTGAATGTGCCCAATTCAGGCATATCCCACACCACAACAGGGAGCATTCGAAATGCTACTATGATCTGAAGGTTGGCATTGAGTGCTCTTAATTCTTGTAGGAATGATTTAGATTTTAAATTCCTGGGTTGTAGAACTGGAATATTTTGTTCTACTGCATATTTCTTTACTGGTGATTGCAGCAATTGTTTTTTGCCTCTTCCACCTAGTTTATCAGTAGCAGTAATGACTCCAACTACATTGTACCCATTTTCAACAAGTATTCTAAGAGAAGGAACTGCAAAATCAGGAGTTCCCATAAATACGATTCTTAAATCCATTAATTTATTGATAATTTAACTTTTGCGAAAGCCCCGCTAAGTTAGCCATTTTGTAAAGTATTCTAGCACCTACATTGCCATCCCATTCATGTCCGTGACCAGCTACTTCACAAAGATCAAAGCCAATAATTGTCTTACCAGCATCAACTACTTTATGTATGAGATAAATAGCTTCTTCAAAACTAAGGCCTCCTGGTACTGGTGTTCCGGTATTGGGACAAAGATCTGGTGATAATCCGTCAATATCGAAACTTAGGTATACATGTTTTGGCAATTCATCTACTATTGTATGACAGATGCTTTCCCAGCTTTCTCCACCAAACTTTCTGTGGTGCATTTCATGATCAAAAAAGACTTTAATTCGATTGGGGTTGGTTTTTGCTAATTCTACTTCTTCCTCGCAAAAATCTCTTATTCCCACCTGTACCAATTTACTAATCGCTGGAATTTGTAGGGCATTATAAAATATAGAAGCGTGAGAATGAGTAAAATGTTCATAAGCCTTCCTAAGATCCATATGTGCATCAATCTGAAGAATACCAAATGAATCATATTTTTTAGCCAATGCGTTAAGAAAACCCAGGGGAGTACTATGATCTCCACCAACAACACCTACTAATTTGTTCCTTTCTAATAAATTGATGGATTCATTATATACCCATTGTACCATAGCCTCCGTACCATAATTTATTCTGTTGAGGTTTACTCTTTGTTCTTCGTTATCTTCAATATCACCTTGGTTTTCGAGAAAGCTGATAAAAGAAGTAGCTATGCTTCTTAACTCAATAGATTGATTAAGAATAGCTTTATGAGGTTTGCGCATGAATATGCCCATCTTCCAGGCATTGGGTACTAATGGATCGTATAAATCCAGTTGAGGAGATGCTTCAAGTATATTTAAAGGCCCCAAAGCAGTTCCTGCATTATAAGAAACAGTGACATCCCAAGGTATACTTAAGAGAACAATTTGTGCTTCCATTTCATTAAAAGGCAAGCCTATAAAGTGTCCATTTTTTAAACCTATTCCGTTGGGGTCGAAAGTTGCAATCTTTGATTGTAGTGACATATGGTTTCTGGTCAAGTTTTTCTTAGAAATAGTAAGTTACCTATTTATAAAGCCAAGTCAAAATCCTAGATTTGCCTTTATTTAAACAACTTCATTCTAAATCAAGCATAAAAAATGTCAAAAGTTCTGATCATTGGTGCCGGTGGAGTGGGTAGAGTAGTGGCGTACAAATGTGCACAAAATCCTGGAGTTTTTTCTGAAATAATGTTGGCGAGTAGGACCAAGTCCAAATGTGATGTGATAATGGAGGATGTAGCAAAAGCTACTGGACACAAATCTCTTCATACCGCAAAAGTAGATGCAGAAAATGTACCTGAATTGGTTGCTCTAATTCGTTCCTTCCAACCAAAAATGCTTATTCATGTGGCTTTACCCTATCAGGACCTAACCATCATGGATGCTTGTTTGGAAACAGGAGTACACTACTTGGATACAGCCAATTATGAACCAAAGGAGGAAGCAAAATTTGAATACAGCTGGCAGTGGGCTTATCAAGATCGCTTTAAAGAAGCTGGTTTAATGGCTTTATTGGGGTGTGGATTCGATCCGGGAGTAACCAGTATTTTTACAGCACATGCCAATAAACATCATTTTGATGAAATTCAATACCTCGATATTGTCGATTGTAATGCTGGGGATCATGGCAAAGCTTTTGCAACCAACTTTAATCCTGAAATAAACATTCGTGAAATCACTCAGAAAGGCAGGTATTACCAAGATGGCC
>JBCBCD010000664.1:0-4504 GCA_038530915.1 Bacteroidota bacterium | reverse complement strand
ATGTGACATTTGTTGCAAATCTTGTGATAAATGTTGCAATCTTTGGGACGATTGTTGCAATTCACTGAATTATTGAATTAAGGTCAATTTTTTTACCATTGAAACTTCTTTGACAAGTCTTTTAAGAAAAGTCATAGTTCATGGGGGGCTTTGCAGGAAAAGGTTGTGATGGAATTTATTTCAATAATTATTATGCCAAATAAATTTGGCACTACTCTTATAATCCATTTTGTCCAACCACTTATTTTTGTCAACTACTTACACCATAGATTTTCGAGCCTGTCCGGTTATTTTTTTAAAAATTATTGTATCATTGAGTAGTAAATACTTGTTAAATACTATGAAGTCATTAGCTCTTTCCTTTGCCTTACTACTTACTGTTACTTTTCTTTTTTCCCAAACCGTACCCAATACATCTAAGCTGACCATTGAGCAGATCATGCAAGGTCCTGACTTTGTCGGTACTAGCCCTTCGAATATCTTTTGGGGGATGTATGGCCGCAATATTTATTTCAATTGGAATCCGGACAAGGAAAACCTGTCTTCCTTGTACAAATACAGTAGAAAAGATGGCATTCAGAAAGTGAATCTGGAAGAAGAAATGGACTTGCCTTCCCGTTTTGGAGTTTGGACCAAAGAAAAGAAAGCTTATGTATACGCACAAAATGGAGACATTCATTTACTAGCCGATAACTTAGCACACTTTCAACTGACCAATACGGTGGAAAGAGAGAGCAATCCACAATTCAAAGACAAAGAAAATCTTATTGTTTTTCAGAAAGGAAATGACCTTTATGGGCTAAAAAATGATATTGCTTCCATTGTACAGTTGACTCAATTCAAGCGTGGAAACCCCAGCAGGGATAAACGCAACCCAAAATTCAAAGAATGGCTGGAAGAAGATCAAATGGACCTGATTGAAGTGTTGAGAGACAGAAAGGAGACTTCAGACCTAAGAAGTGAGCGCAGAGACGCTAGGGAAGTGAAAAGACCCAAAGCAATTTATCTGGGCAATAAGCGTGTATCCAATGTTGACATCAGCGATAATCTTCGTTTTGTCACCTATAGATTGACCCAATCAGCAGAGTACATCGGTACCAAAGTGCCGGATTATGTGGCTGAAAGTGCCTACATCAGAGATTTAAACAGTCGTCCTAAAGTAGGTTCTCCTCAATCTACTTATGAAAGTTGGATTTATGATAGAGAAAGAGACACCATCTATCAAATTGATACCGAACAGATTCCCGGTATTTATGACAAACCCACATATTATGAAGAATACCACGAAGGAGAGGAAGCTTACAGCGACCAATTTGAAGACCCAAGAGAAGTAATCATCCATGGCCCTTATTTTTCGCCCAATGATCAAGCGGTGGTGGTGGTCCGCTCACAGGACAACAAAGACCGTTGGATCATGAATCTGGATCTGGAAACCGGCGCATTGGATTTATTAGATCGCCAACATGATGAAGCATGGATTGGCGGACCTGGAATTGGAAGTTGGAATTTTTCGGGGGGAAATATCGGTTGGATGGGAGAAGCAAACATGATTTGGTACCAATCAGAAGAAACGGGTTATTCACATATTTACTTACAAGATGTAAAAACGAAAGAGAAGAGGGCATTAACCAGTGGTAAGTTTGAAATCATCAGCGCTGAGTTGAATGGAACTAAATCTAAGTTTTTTGTTACTGCAAATGCAGAAGGACCTCACGAACATCATTTTTATCACCTAAGGGTAAAAGGTGGAGAAATGTATAAGGTAACTTCACTGGAAGGCAACAATGAAGTAACGATTTCTCCAGACGAAAAAATGCTGGCCATTCGCAGATCTTACAGCAATAAACCATGGGAGTTGTACATTCAGGAAAATGAACCGGGTACTGAAGCCATTCAAGTGACCGAGTCTACTACAGATGCTTTCAAATCTTACCAATGGCGTGAACCTGAAATCGTATACTTTAGTGCAGAAGATGGCGCCAAAGTACCAGCAAGAATTTATCGTCCAGCAAAGCCAAAGAAAAATGGTCCTGCCGTGATCTTCGTACATGGTGCAGGTTATTTGCAGAACGTTCACAAGTGGTGGAGTTCTTATTATAGAGAGTATATGTTTCACAATATTTTGGTAGATAATGGATATACGGTCTTAGATATAGATTACAGAGCAAGTAATGGGTATGGCAGAGATTGGCGTACGGGGATATACCGCCATATGGGGGGCAAAGACTTGTCTGATCAAGTAGATGGGGCCAAATTTTTAGTAGAAGAATACGATATAAATCCAAAACGCATTGGAATTTATGGTGGCTCGTATGGTGGCTTCATCACACTAATGGCCATGTTTAATGAACCTAAAACTTTTGCTGCCGGTGCTGCATTGAGGTCGGTGACAGATTGGGCACATTACAATCATGGCTATACTGCTAATATCTTAAACACACCTGTTGAAGATCCGATTGCGTACAGAAGAAGTTCGCCTATTTATTTTGCAGAAGGATTGCAAGGTAAATTGGTTATTTTACATGGTATGGTGGATACCAATGTACAGTTTCAAGACGTTGTTCGTTTGTCACAACGCTTGATCGAATTGGGTAAAGACAATTGGGAGATGGCAGTCTTTCCTAAAGAAGGACATGGCTTTGTAGAGCCAAGTAGTTGGACAGATGAATACAAACGAATTTTTAAATTATTTCAAGAAACGTTGAAGTAGTTTTTAGTTGTTGGTTTTGGGTTTTTGTTGCGGAATAAATTCCGCTGTACCTTTAGGGGTAAGAACCAACAACCAACAACCAATAACCAAATAGATTATGATTATACTACAAGTAGTCATTGGATTAGTTTTTGTCTTGTTGCTCCTGAGTTTGTTTGCAACGACTTTGATGGAGTTGATCGCTTCAGGCTTGTCTTTAAGGGGTAAAAACCTTGAGAAAGCCTTAAGGAATATGTTGGGTATTTCTGGGCAGACGGAAAAAATATATGATGATTTCAAAGGGAATGCGCTGTACAGGCAGTTGAGTCAAAAGTTTTGGGGCAAGCATTACAGTCCTTCTTATTTGAGTTCGTCTTCCTTTCGATCCATCCTATTCAATGTAATACTAAATGGCAAAGGGGAGAAGGATTTACAACAATGCATCAATGAGTTGGAAGATCCGGATCTACAAAAGGTACTCAATCAGTTTTTACAAGATGCGAATGGGGATTTGGATAAATTCAAAGAAAGAATTGAAGGTTGGTACAATGATGTAATGGACAGAGCCTCAGGTTGGTACAAGCGTTATACGCAGAAAATACTTGTTTTTGTAGGCGTTGCAATTGCGGTTGTTTTCAATGCAGATACCATAGCTATTTATCAAAGATTGGAATCAGATCCGGAGACTTTACAGAAGATAGTAGATATAGCAGAATCCTACGCCAATGCCAATGAAGAGTTTAATCCTGACGCTCCATTGATGCCAATAAGTGACTCAACGGTGGTTGATACCGTCATACAATATGATCCTACTACTCAGGAGGTGGATTCTAGTTTGGTCGCTTTTGATCAATCCTTAGCAGAGGTGAGGAGTTATTTACAAAACGAGATCAATGCAGTGAAAGCACCACTTGGAATGGGATGGGAAAATTTTGATTATGTAAATGCGGACTGGGTGGAATGGCTTTACAAGGTTTTAGGCTGGACCATTACTTCTTTAGCCATTTCTCTGGGGGCTCCTTTTTGGTTTGACTTGCTTAAAAAGATTGTAAATATAAGAGCAGCAGGAAATGAAGTATAGAATATACTATTCACATAAAACCTTTCGTTAATAGGTGCAATCCTGGAATATTGATAAGCGCCAAATAAATATACATGAGAATTCTACACATAACCGACCTACATATAGGTTTCGAGGGAGAAGACACCTATGGTGTAGATGTAAGAAGCAATTTTTTAAATTTACTCCAACGGATCAAGGAAATCCCATCTGATCATTTGGTCATCAATGGAGATCTTTGTTATAGAGATGGACAAACTGAAATCTACCATTGGATCAAAGAAAAACTCAGTGATTATCCTACACCTATTTCTGTGATTTCGGGCAATCATGACGATCCCGTTTTATTGGCAGAGACCTTTGACTGTACCCATCAAATCCACGACAAGGAGCTTTATTTTCAAAAAGAAATAGGAAGCTGGAATGCCTTCTTTTTAGATACTACTCATGCTACTGTTTCAGAGCCACAAATGAGTTGGCTAAAAGAAGGTATGGGAAAAACAGCTGCGCCTATATGTATTTTTATGCATCATCCACCTACTTGTGCGGGTGTACCTTTTATGGATAATAACCACAAGCTGGAAAATATGCGTGAAGTAATGTCTTTGTTTCATGCTCATCTACATCCGGTATATGTATTTGTAGGTCATTATCATGTAGAGAAAACCATTCATATAGGTAATGTTACGGTATCCATCACACCATCCAATTTTTTCCAGATGGATCAATATCAAGAAACCTTTGGTGTAGATCAT
>JBCBCD010000663.1:0-4505 GCA_038530915.1 Bacteroidota bacterium | reverse complement strand
GAGACAAAATCTTCTCGATTAAAATGCAAAAATTATTTTTTTAGTTTTACTAAACAATATAGTACTTTTTACGAATGTTTTAGTTGAAGGTTTTTAGTTTTTGACTACAAGTTTTGAAAGCAGATCTGATCTCATCTTTAGTAATTCCAACTTCCTTGACTCACTTACTTTTTTAAGCTTTCTAGCTTGCTCTAAGAAATTAGCATGCGCTTTAAAGTGTATGTAGGCCATTCCTGTAAGAAGCATAATGGGTACCAATAATAAGAGCATCCATAACTTAAAAAATAACGCTATTATTATACTTAGGAAAGAAAAAGACATGTACATGACAACTAAGGTGCTTACAAATACCGGACCTGAGTATTCTATTTTCTTTACGTTCGTTTTAACGGTATTTGATGTAAAGCGCACCGGAAGGTAATTCAAGAGGTAGCCTAAAAGAGCGGGAACTGCCAATAAAATCATATATAAAAGAGAGCGGCTTGTAGATTGACTCCCATTTAATAAAGTCTCATCTTTTAAGCCATGTTTTAAGAGGGCGATTTCATAGAGCTCCGTTGTTTTTTCCAGTTTTTTGACTTCATCTTGCTCCAGCTGATTAAGTTGACTAACAATAGCTTGTTCTGCCAATAAAGGATCGGCGATGGACAATGTCTTAGGTAAGGCTGGGAAAGGAAACCTTGAACGAGTAAGTGTGAGTAATCGATCAGCAACGATATCCTTTATCGGATGATCTACAATAACCATTTGTTGTTGGAGTGCTTTTTGTAATTTCTTCAAGATGGCATTCACGCCTAAATTGGGTTGCTCCTTATGCATTTCATACAAAGACCTGGTAGGGATGGGATGTCCTACTTGTATTTTCACTTCTGATCTAAAGCTATGAGGAGCTGAGTAGGAAAACCCAATGGGGATGATAAACAATTCTTCTGTATCAGGATATTTTTCATACATGCCCATCACAATTCGTGCTAAACCTTTTTTCAGGCTTCTCAATCTGTATTCAGTGACAGTATGACCTTCCGGAAACATAGTGAGCACTTTCTTCTTTTTTAAGGCTTCATAACAAGCATCAAAAGTTGAAAAATTGTTTTTGATAGATTTTAAATCCCCATCTCTACGTCTATAAATAGGCAGCATGTGTAAAGCTCTTAACACAAAATTAAAGACCGGCCTTTTAAAAACATCGCCACGTACCAAAAAATGCAGACCAAAGGGTAACCAGCATGCCAAAATACAAGGTTCAAGGAAAGCTGTAGGATGGTTGCAAGCCAAAATGATAGGTTTGTCTTTAGGAATTCTATCCACCTTAGTAAGATATATTTTTCTAAAATAGAGCGACAACCCAATTTTAGCAAAAGGCCTCACAATAGCATATAGCATTGATCTTAATTATTTTGTTGACAAAGTACTACCTTTGAAAGAGTCATAGTAATGAAGTTGTTTAAAGTTTTCTCACCTACTCACGCACAAAGCATTGATACTCCTGAGGCATCAGTTTTTTGTCTAATAGCTGAAGCTATTATATTCAAAATCAGGATTTTCAGTAGTAGCAAGCCATTACGCTCACTTTGGGTAGAAAATTTCAAACAACTTCAATGTACAATTTTTACGTGAATACTGAATCAAAGAATGCTACATCATAAGTATCTAATTGTTGTCGGAGGGCCAACTGCCAGCGGAAAAACTACTTTAGCCATTCATTTGGCCAGGTATTTCATTACTGAAATACTTTCATGTGACAGCAGACAATTTTTTAGAGAGTTAAACATCGGTACAGCCAAACCCAACGAAGATGAATTAGCCGCCGCCAAACATCATTTTGTTGGTCACCTAAGTATTCATGATAACTACAGTGTTGGGGAGTATGAAAAAGAAGCGATGAAGGTACTTGATTCGATTTTTCTACGTCATGATGTGGCTATCATGGTGGGAGGATCCGGTCTTTATCAAAAAGCAGTTACTGAAGGCCTGGACGAATTCCCACAAGTAGCTGTTGAACTCAGAAAAAAGGTGGAGCTGGAATATGAAGAGAAAGGAATTGAATTTTTACAAAAAAAGCTTCAAAAAGCAGATCCCGAATACTATAAAATAGTCGACATCAACAATCCTCATCGACTAATTAGAGCACTTGCTGTATATGAAGCCAGTGGACAGCCTTTTTCAAAATTCAGGACACAAGAAAAACAACAACGCAATTTTTTTCCCATTTATATTGAGCCGTGGTGGGATAGAGAAGTGCTGTATGATAGGATCAATCTAAGAGTGGACCTTATGATGAAAAAAGGCTTATTGGAAGAAGCAAAAGGTTTTTTAGCACATAAAGCATTAACACCACTCCAAACTGTAGGCTATCAGGAATTATTCCCCTACTTCGAGGGAAAATATTCTCTAGAAGAAGCTATCGAACTCATCAAAAGAAATACCCGAAGATATGCGAAACGACAATTGACCTGGTCACGAAGAGATGCTTTTTGGCAACATTTTCCACAAAATGCATGGAAGGATTGTCTTGAATACATCCAATTAGCTATGGAATTGGAATTACAATGGAGTAAAGATGAAGTCCATTCAGCTGCTTATGGGGCAGTAAGCATTTTCCAATTGTGGAGTCGGAAGCAACTAGTTGGACAAATTAAAAGGAGAGGTGAAAAAAACTACAGATATTTTGAACTTCTACTTAAAACAACAAATAATAGATTACAATATCATTTTTTGACTGAGCTATATTATCGACTTCAGACGAAGGACAAAATTGATCTCCCGGATGAGTGGCACAACTTCTTTCTTGAAAAGGGTTTGGAACGTGTAGATGGAGCAACTTTTTCACTTTAGTGAGTGTTGGTCATCCATATGAACACCATTACAAGTATATTTAGAAATTACAAACAAATATCCCGAGCAGTAAAAAATGTCATTGCAATTCAGTTTTGTTTGGATGCAGTGAATACTTCCTTCTTTTTATTATTGAACTATTTTATGTTGGATGAAGGCTTTACTGATTATCAGGCAGCACAGGTTTTTTCCTATCGATTTTTAGCCGTTTTTTTTGTTGCTTTTCCATTAGGTCTCTATATAAAAGGGCGCAGGCTAAAGCCTTTTTTCTTAGCTGCTTCCATTGGAGTACCTGTATTTTCTATTCTTCTTATTTTCGCAATAGACTTGCATTGGGATGCTTGGGTTAATGTTTCAGCCATGCTATGGGGTGCCAGTTTTACCTGTATGCAAGTTACGGCGCTACCTTATGTTTTACTGAATAGTGATAAAAAAAATCACTCAGAATCATTCGCTTTATTTTTCAGTGCATTTAGTATTACTTTATTTACCATTGGAGTATCTTTTTTTCTACTCAATTTTTTACAACCCACATTTTTCACAGAAAAAAGAGTGCTCCAGTTTATAGCCATTTTTTCATTTCTAGCCCTTTATTTTTACAGTAAAATTCCTAAAAAAGAGCACCTTACAGAAATTGTCCCTTTCAAATCAATTTCAAAAAAATATGATTGGAAGTTAATGATTCGTGCCCTCATTCCTACTTTTATCATTGCGATAGGTGCGGGTTTTACCGTACCAGTAATCAACCTCTTCTTTTTTACAGTACATGGTATTCCTGCCCAGGTTTTTTCAATTCTTGGAGCAACCACTTTTTTATTGGTTACGATTGTAATGACCCTGATGCCATATATACGTAGACGATTTGGCTATTCTATAGCAATCACCTTATTCCAGAGTCTTTCTATTCTAGCTTTAATCATCCTTGCGACAACAGAATATTATGCCAATTTGAGTTTTGCTGTTGTGATAGCAATTGTAGCCTATGTGCTTCGTCAACCACTTATGAGTGCAGCCAGGCCTATGACAACAGAATTGGTTATGTATTATGTCGGAAAAAGAAATCAGGAAATAATGAGTGCCATGAGTGCTACTTTGTGGTCGGGAAGTTGGTTTATTTCCATGCAGTTGTTTGCCTGGATGCGACAAATGGAATTTCAGTATGTCACTATATTTTTAATTACGGCAGTACTTTATATTTTTGGCGTATCATGGTATGCTTCCTTGATAGCATCGTATAGAAAGCGTACGGGTAAGAGTGGAAAGGTTACAAAATCACTAGTATAACAAACAACATGACAATTTGGAAAAACCAGCTCGACTTAGAAGCCATTAATCAGTTTAACGGTAATAGCATGGCCAAACACTTAGGCATTACTTTCACAGAAATAGGTGAAGATTACCTGGTAGCGACTATGCCGATAGATGAAAAAACCAAACAACCTTTTGGACTACTACATGGAGGTGCCTCAGCAGCCATGGCAGAAACAATGGGAAGCGTTGCTTCTTTTTTTTGTATTGAAGACATCAATAAACAGGCGGCAGTAGGTGTTGAAATTAATGCCAATCACCTTCGCTCTGCTACAAGTGGTTTATTAAAAGGCGTCGTCAAGCCTTATAAAGTGGGACGCAATATGCATGTGTGGAACATTGAAATGTTTGATAAAAAGGAC
>JBCBCD010000662.1:0-4516 GCA_038530915.1 Bacteroidota bacterium | reverse complement strand
CCTGGATGCTACCAAAGCTCATTTTTTCAACCTTAACACTATCGGGAGCTGAAATAGTCAACGGTACTCCGTATTCTAACAGGTCTAATTGGGACCAATCTTTTTGAGTATCAGACTGGCAAGCACTTAAAATCATCATTACAATCAGCAGACCTAATATTTTTTTCATTTTCTTGTATTAGTATGATTAGTTTAATTTGTGGAATTTAAGAAGTTTCTTAGAGAAAGAAACTATCAACTTCGATAACAAAAATAAACGTTTTGTATTAAATACTTTATTTTTGCCGACGCAGAAGTAGTTAACATAATCCAAGTATGAATTATTGTTGGTTACTTGGGTTATTCTATCTAACAGAGTCAACTTGATATGATCAAAAGTCTTAAAATTAAAAACTTTGTCCTCATTGAATCTCAGGAAATCACTTTTTCTGATGGACTTACAATAATAACAGGTGAAACAGGCGCCGGGAAGTCGATTCTTCTAGGGGCATTAGGGTTGATTATGGGTAACAGGGCTGATACTAAGGCGCTGTATAACGAAAATGAGAAATGTGTTATTGAAGCGACTTTCGACTTATCTAAATATGATTTAAAAGACTTTTTTGAAAAACACGATATAGATTTCGATACAGAATTATTCATTCGCAGAGAAATTACGCCCTCCGGAAAATCAAGAGCTTTTGTTAATGATACTCCGGCCAACTTAAAAGTGCTCCAAGCTTTAAGTGCAGCACTTATAGATTTGCATCAACAGTTTGACACACTCGATATTCATGACAATTCTTTTCAAATTCAAATGATTGATGCTCTTGCAGATAATAAGTCGCTGCTCAAGACCTATCAAACCAAATACTATGCTTATCAGGCTGATCAAAAAATATTGGCTCAGCTAAAAGAAAGAGATGCCAATGCTTCTAAAGAACTGGATTTTATCGAATTTCAATGGACCGAACTGGAAGAAGCCGATTTAGAAGAAAACGAACAGGGACAACTAGAAGAGGAATTGGCTTTATTAACCAATGCAGAACTCATAAAACGTACACTTTCGGGTGCTTTTCAACACTTATCAGAAAGTGAACAATCATTGACCAGCCAATTGCAGGAATTGAGCACTTCTTTCTCTTCTATTAAAAAATTTGACAAGGAAATTGCTAGTTTATCAGAAAGAATTGATGGGCTATTGTATGAACTACAAGATGTATCTTCGGATTGTGAAAATCTGGCTGAGAAAACAGAATTAGATCCTGAACGCATACAAGTAGTGCAAGACAGACTCGATTTGTTATACAGACTACAAACAAAACATCAGGTACAGACCAATAACGAATTGATTGCCATCAGAGAGGACCTGAATGAAAAAAGAAAACAAATTGGTGACCTATCTAATGAAATACAAGCACTAGAAGAAGAATTGAAGACAACAGCTCAAGAATTGAGGGAACAAGCTAAAGTATTAAGAAAAAACAGGAAAACAGTATTTGACTCATTCGAGAAAAAAGTCCAGTCCATGTTGACTGAATTATCGATGAAGCATGCTGTATTAAAAGTTGACCTGGAAAAATTGGACGAACTGAATAGTGTGGGGCTTGATGCCATACAATTTTTATTTGCTGCTAACAAAGGTGGTCGATTACAACCCATCAGGGATGTTGCTTCAGGTGGTGAACTATCGCGCCTGGCTTTGGTCACAAAATCTTTAGTAGCCAGTGCTATCCCCTTACCCACTTTAATTTTCGATGAAATTGATACAGGTATTTCAGGCGATGTCGCCTTAAAAATGGGGAACATCTTAAGGAAATTATCTAATGGACATCAAGTGGTATCCATCACACATTCTCCTCAAGTTGCTTCAAAAGCCAATAAACATTACTATGTTTACAAGCAAGTTAAAGGAGAGAAGACCATTACACAGGTGAAATCTTTAGATTATGAAGATAGAATCATGACCATAGCTACTATGCTTAGTCAGGATCCACCAAGTCGCTCTGCAATAGATAATGCCAGAGAATTGCTGGCAAATTCATAAATATGTTTTTTGAAAGAACTCAATTAATTAGCTATTATGGCAAATAATCTACTAAAAGGGAAAAGAGGGGTAATCTTTGGCGCACTAGATCAACAATCCATTGCATGGAAAGTCGCTGAAAGATGTGTAGAGGAAGGAGCTCAAATTACGCTTACCAATGCGCCGGTTGCGATGCGTTTCGGCCAAATCAAGGAATTGGGAGAAAAAACAAATGCTGAGATCATTCCGGCTGATGCTACTTCATTGGAAGATCTTGAAAATTTATTTAGCAAGTCCACAGAAATTTTAGGTGGCCAGTTAGACTTTGTTCTTCACTCTATAGGAATGTCTTTGAACGTAAGAAAGAAGCGCCATTATACCGATAGTAAATACGACTGGATGTTGAAAACCTTTGATATTTCTGCGCTCTCTTTCCATAAAATGATGCAAACACTTATGAAGCAGGATGCCATGAATGAATGGGGTTCTATCGTAGGATTAACTTATATAGCAGCCCAGAGAACATTCCCAGATTATGGTGAAATGGCTGAATCAAAAGCATTGTTGGAGTCTTTCGCAAGAAGCTTTGGTTACCATTACGGTAGTAAGAAAAATGTAAGAGTGAATACCATTTCGCAGTCTCCTACCATGACGACAGCGGGTAGCGGAGTCAAAGGATTTCAGGAGTTTTTCAACTATGCAGATAAAATGTCTCCACTTGGTAATGCCAGTGCAGAAGCTTGTGCAGATTACTGTGTAGCCTTATTCTCTGATTTGACCAGAATGGTTACTATGCAAAATTTATTCCACGATGGCGGATTTTCTACTATGGGTATGAATCCAAGAGTATTAGAGGAGTAATTGCCTTTTGAGTTTAGGGTTTAGATGTTTAAGAACTAAACATCTAAACCCTAAACACCTAAACTCTAAACTATAACTGTTATTTAAAACTTAAGGAGCTAAAAGAACAGAGCGTTTTTGGCTTTACGAGCCTCTATAGTACAAATGCGGGCTAAAATGAAGATGGAGCGTATATTGTTGTTTATTGTTTTGATAGTTGGTCTTCCACTAATAGTGCAAGCTCAAATTCCGAATACTATTGGAGGACCTTCCAGGACAGCTAGTCCTCAACAGGCAGATTATCCTTCGAGAGATACCAGTGATATCCTTTATTACTACGCTAATAGTCCTTACCAGAAGTCTCTGATCAATGATACCTTGCTTGATATTAATTCAGTACAATACGACCCGGTAAGACTTAGGTTATTTGAGTATGCTCATCTTGGACATTTAGGATCAGCACATTATCCCATACTGCATGGTACAATTAGAAGGAATGGATTTGATATAGGTTATCATCAGTATGACCTGTACCAAATATCAATCGATCAAGTTCCATTTTTTGAAATTACCCGTCCTTTTGTTAAACTGGGTTATTTCCAGGGGGCAGAGCAATCCAATGGCTATATCACTACTCAATTTGGGAGCAACTTTGAACAAGGAGTTACGCTAAGTATTGATTACAGAAATATGAATCAGATTGGTACACAAACAAAGTTTATCAATCAAGATGTCAATAATACAGCTATTGCAGTAGGACTCACGATCAATAAGAATAGTGATAAGTACAATGGTTATTTATCTCTGGCTAGTAATACCATAAGGCAAGAAGAGAATGGCGGCATCGATTCCCCTCCAACAGATGTACAAGGTTTTACTACACCAAGTTCTGCCACTGTTTTTTTAGATGATGCTCAAACCAGACATGCCTTAAGATCTTTTAGATATACTCATTATTTATCACTAAGAAAGCAACCCAAACCTGAGTTACTGCCAGAAGAACGGCCGACCACAATACCTGATAGTTTAAGCATGCAACTCTTTCCTGATGCATTGCTTTCAACAAAAACTGAGGCTCCTTTAGACAGTCTTGAAGACCAAGCTTTAAAAGAAAAAAGCAAAGTTAGGAGAGATTATACAGTGGGACATCAGATTACTTATTCAACCAATAGGTTCAAGTTTTTTGACCAATCCAGCACTTTAGATAGCAACATTTATAATGATATTTTTCTGGTGGATCCAAGAGGGCTCAGAACTCAAACTAAGTATAACGCTCTCCGAAATTCATTTTTCTTAAGTACTTTTCAAAAGTCAAAAGATCAACTCATAGAACCCAATAGTGTGAAGTTGGGAGTGACACATCAAATCACCAATATCAATTTTGAAGGAGCAGATAGTACAGTAAATACCTTATTCCTTAATGGAGACTTTAATTTTAATTTTAACCAAAGGGTTACCCTGGAAGCCAATGCTCAGTTGGGTTTGTTGGATCATGTAGGAGATTACCAAATCAATGGAAAGCTTGCTTTTTCACTTCCCAAGCTAGGTACACTCAATTTGGAACTGTTTAATCAATTGAATACACCTAATTTGGTCCAATCTGTCTTTTACTTAAATGAAGAAAAAATATGGTCCAATAACTTCAAAAAAACCTTAACGACCAGTCTAAAG
>JBCBCD010000661.1:0-4516 GCA_038530915.1 Bacteroidota bacterium | reverse complement strand
GTGAATCACCTTGCGAATTTGCCTCGATCAGCTCCAAAAATCTGATCGATCAAAATCAATACTTATTTTTGTCCAACCACTTACCAATATGAAATTACTACTCCTCCAATTTCCCCAAATCATAACAATAAAAATTCTTCTCCTCATTCATCGCTACAAACAATCCATTTGGGAAAGTCTCATTCAAACCTACTGTTACCACTTCACAGCCGTCTGTCTCCTTAGTGGTCAGGTTTACAGCCTTAATGAAGCTATTATCCGTTCTTGAAAAAAGATTGAACTGCCCTTTTTGCTGATCGGAAACAATCAAATAACCACCACCATCTCCGGTATTTGCGATAGCAATGCCTTCCAGATCGTCCTTGAAGTATTCTCCGCCAAAACAGCTCAATTCTTCATTGCCTTTGCTGGGTTCTGCATAATATTTTCTGATGCAGGAGCCTTCATCAGAATAATAGACATAGCCTTGCTCGTCATCTATGGCAATAGCTTCTATTTCCTTATCGCCACTAAATTGGCCAAACTTTCTTACTAGACTAGTTTGTACTCCTGTACTATCTGCAGTCAGTTGGTATTGATAGAGGTAACTTCCACTTGGACCAGTTTTTCTACCTACTATGGCATAAAAAGCATTGTCAATAGGGGATTTGTACAAACTGATGCCCATGGGCAATTTACTTTCAGGATCTTTTTCATCGGTAAAAACTGGAAATCCTCCTCCGTCTAATGCTTGCATGTCAGGCACTGAGAAAACACGGATCTGCTGCCTTTCTCTTTCTGTAAAAACGAGAATATCCATTTTCGTACTGTCATTGATGGGGAAGCCATATTCAATGTCTACATTATTAGGGCGCTTGAAGTTGCGGATGGTCTTTTCTTCAATGATTTTACCATTCAGGTCAAATGCATAGATGGCTCCATCGGTGTCTTTGTCGGTACCAAAAATGATACTCTTGGCCGGATCTTCAGGATGAATCCATATAGCCGGATCATCCGTATCGTGCTTGGTCTGTTCAGTGACCAGCGTAGGTTCAATGGGGGGAAGCTTGTTTTCCTGACAAGCAAAGCCCAAGATTGAAATTGCTATTACTAATAAAATTATGTTTCGATTCATATATTGAAATTTAAGGATAATCAGTATGGTAAGTGATTATCAGGAAATTGATTAAACATATTAAGGGAAGTAAGAAAAGAATGGTGTAAAGGGGTCTAAAGGTCTAATTGTAGTTAGACCCTTAAACCTTTAGACCTTTAGACAAAAGAATTACTTACGCTTGAAGAAGTCATACTTCAAACCGAAAGTCAATCTCTGACCATAAAACTCTACCTGCTGTGTGCGATCTCTTACACTCTGGAAGTAGCGCAATGGTTGGTTGGTGATGTTGTTTAAATCAGCGTAGATTCTCAAGTTTTTATTCAATGCAAAACTAGCGTTGAAATCTAAGAAGAACTGCTGATCGTAGTATCTATCCTGGAAGTCATTACCACCAATTTCATCGATGTAAGAATCAGAGAAGTTAGCTGATAACCTCAAGCTCAACTTTTTATCTGCATAACCCAAAGAAGCATTAAACATATTAGGAGCTGTGTTTGGTAAATCCAAATCATCTCTTACATCACCATCTTCGTTTCTAATACCATCAGCAGTAGAAGTCAAGTGTGTATAGTTCAACAATAAATTGAAGTTTTTAGCGAATCCTGGCAAGAAGTCCAATTGACGTTGGAAAGCAAATTCAAAACCAAAGATAGAAGCATCGTCACCGTTCAATGGCTGGAAAACGTCAAAACCATCAGTACCATCACCAAAAGATTCATCAGTTGTACGAGTTTGGAACGTATAGATAAAGTCGTTGATGCTCTTATAAAATACTCCACCAGAAATCAAACCTACACTCTTGAAATAGTGTTCTGCCATCAAATCAAAATTCATAGAAGTAGTTGGGTCCAAATCAGGATTACCTACGAAGATTTCTTCATCACCAAATACTACATCCTCTGCAGGAACCAAGTCTATGTAATTAGGTCTTGCTAATGTATTGGTCCAAGCAAAACGAAGGATGGTGCGTTGGTTGAGATCATACTTGAAATGCACACTTGGAAGAACATTAGTATAGTCACTCTCTTGTGTAATCTGACCTACTACATTTTCTTCGTCTTCAATCTGATTACCAATAGCAGTCAAACTTGTTGCTTCAACTCTTACACCTGCCAAAACAGTAAGTTTATCAGATAATTTTTGCTCAGTCATTACATAACCAGCTATTACATTTTCTTCCACTTCAAAGTTGTCTCTCAAAAACTCATCCGGTACAGATTCTCCTGCTGTCAAATTCAATTCGCCCAACCATTCTTCATCTGCGTAAAAACCTGCTTGGTATTGGCTACCTGCCAAATAATCAGGGTCAGAAATATCAGTAGCTGGAATACTACCCAGGGTAGGGAAGTCATCTTCTAAATCAAATTCAAAGAAGTTGTTGTCTCTGATTTTGTTTTTGAAAACACCTCTCGCACCAAACTTGAAGATACCATTACCATTTCCAAAGAAATCAGACGGCAATTCAAAGTTGATGAATGCGTTGAAGTCTTCTTCTTCTGTGTACTGTGTTTCGTTAGTGATTTCATCAAATTCAAATTCATCCAGGCCAACAGGACTAGTTGGAGTCATGATAGGAAACTCAGGATCTGAATTGTCATTGTTGATGGTATATTCAGCTTTGAAGTTGGCATAACGCTCATCCAAACGTTCTTCTGAAGCTTTAGCATAAGCTGCCATCCAGTCGATCTTCAATTTTCCAGTCAAGTGATTACCACCTAAAGTATAGTTCTGCATTCTTTGATCTTCTAAACGACGGCTTTGGTTTCTGTCTGTATTGATACCCCCTTTTGTTTCTCTTTCTGCTTCGATTGGAAAACGAGTAGGTACATTGTTAGTGATTGTAAAATCGCCTTCTCCAATATCTTCTGCATCTAAGATCTCCTGTGCAAAAGCATAACGGTTTTCACGGTCATCTCTCCAGTTGTACATGGTCTTCAAAAAGAGATTGTTGTTTGCATTGATTTGGTAATCCAAGTTAGCAGAAAAACTTCTTCTGATACGCTGTACCAAATAAGTACGTTGCTCAGTGACAAAAGTGTAAGGATCAACATCCATTTCTACTTCTTCACCATTATCATCTGTATACTTGAATTCATTGTCCCATTCTGCTTCTACGTTGTCTGATCCGAAATCATTGTCATTTCCTGAAGCTGCCAACAAGAAACCAAATTTTCCATCCTTGGTTCTATCCCCTAAGATGAAAGATCCGTTGATGATTCTTCTATCCGTAATGAAGTTTACACCCGATCCCAAAGTACCGGAAACTCTAAATCCTTGAGGAGCAGTACGCGTAATCAAGTTAACTGCACCACCCAAAGCATCGCCGTCCATATCCGGTCTTACTGCTTTATTCACCTGTACCGTCTGAATCATATCAGCCGGAATCAAATCCATTTGGATGTTTCTGTTGTCCCCTTCAGCAGAAGGAATTCTACTACCATTTAAGGTTACTGAGTTCAACTGTGGAGAAAGACCACGAATGATGATGTTTCTTGCTTCTCCCTGGTCAACTTGCATGGTGATACCGGAAACACGTTTGATCGCATCACCGATATTTGCATCCGGGAACTTACCAATCTGATCCAATGACAAAACATTGGTAATGTTTGTATTCGTTCTTTGTGTATTCAAAGCTTTTGCCTGACCACCTAATCCGGTTGCAGTTACTTCAATTGTACTCAACTCAAAGTTGGCCGGCTTCATATTATAAGACATTGAAGTTGTCTTTCCTGCTTCTACTGTGATTTGCTCTTCGATGCTTTCATAACCTATGTAAGTAACGTTGACTTGGTATGTTCCTGCGGGAATACCAATCAATGTAAACCTACCATCCAGGTCAGTAATTGTTCCTTGATTAAGAGAAGCGATGTAAACATTGGCTCCTGTTACATAAATACCATTTTCATCCGCAATAGATCCTTGGATGTTTCCTGTTTGGGCACTCATAGAAAGGCCCAAAAAACATAATACTAGCGTTACGAGTGTAAATCTGAAGGTCATTTTTGTTATAGTTTTGATCTGGTACAAATCTATGTCTATCACCAACTTAAGTCTAATAAAATAGGGCAACAAAGAGGCAACATGATAAGAATCACCATTAACTTGAAGGCAACATTAACCTAAACTTTACAATTAATTAGCTCATGGGTCATAGCTCATAGCTCATAGCTCATGTTGTGTTTATTTGTATCTGTCAGAGCAGCATGACTTATGACCTATGACTTATGACTTATGACCTATGACCTATGATTTATAAAGCAACCATAAACGAAACCAAGTCGGCTTTAGAATCAATGGGCAATTTTTTCCGCAATCGGTGACGGGCCACTCTGACACTATCGGGCGTAATACGAAGGATGGAAGCGATTTCTTTGGAAGATAAATTGAGTCGTAAAAGGACACCTAATCTCAATTCGGCTG
>JBCBCD010000660.1:0-4520 GCA_038530915.1 Bacteroidota bacterium | reverse complement strand
AGCAGCTCAAAAAGATGACATCATAAAGTAATAGTTATTTGTGTCCAACCACTTATAAGTATCTTAGAATAAGGTAATGATATAAGAGTAGACTGGTCACCCCACTAGTGAGGTGACCAGTCATTCCTCCAACATTTCCCTACATTATTATTGGTCTAGAATCTTTTCTCTTCTACTTACCTAGTAATTAGAATCTCAGCTAAATAGAACCATTATTTATGGGCCTAATTTTACCAATAACTGCTTGAATAAGTATAAATTTGCACACTTTACAATCAAAACCCATTGTTTATGGAAGACAGTTACTTCGTACATCCAAGTGCTATCGTTGATGAAGGTGCATTCATCGGCGAGGGAACCAAAATCTGGCATTTTTGTCACATCATGCCTAATGCTCAAATTGGTGAGAGATGTAGCTTGGGGCAGAATGTTTTTGTTGCCTCTAATGTAATTCTGGGAAGCAATGTTAAAGTACAGAATAACGTCTCTATTTATGAAGGGGTCAGTTGCGAAGACGATGTTTTTTTAGGTCCATCTATGGTTTTTACTAACGTTCACAACCCTAGAAGTGCTGTCGTTCGTAAAAATGAGTACCGAAAAACCATTGTCAGAAAAGGAGCTTCTATAGGTGCCAATGCAACCATTGTTTGTGGTAACAACATTGGAAAATATGCGTTTATAGGTGCGGGCAGTGTTATAACAAAAGAAATACCAGATTATGCCTTGATGGTTGGAAACCCTGGAAGACAGATAGGTTGGATGAGTGAACATGGTGAGCGACTCCATTTTGATGAAAAAGGGATAGCAATTTGTTCAGCTACACAAGAGCTATATGAATTAAAAGAATCAAGAGTACATAAATTGCCAAAATAACATGAAGAACTTTGCGCTAATTGGAGCAGCCGGATATGTAGCTCCTCGTCACATGAAGGCTATTAAAGATACTAATAACCGTTTAGTTGCCGCCTTAGATAAGTTTGACTCTGTAGGCATCATTGATAGTCACTTCCCAAATGCAGATTTCTTTACTGAGTTTGAACGTTTTGATCGTCACTTGGATAAGCAAAAAAGAAATGGTACAAATATCGATTATGTAAGTATCTGCTCACCTAACTATTTGCATGATGCTCATATTCGTTTTGGCTTGCGCATTGGTGCAGATGTCATCTGTGAAAAACCATTGGTATTGAATCCATGGAATATTGATGCCCTTGTTGATATTGAAAAAGAAACTGGTAAAAAGATTTACAATATCCTTCAATTGAGATTGCACCCAAGTGTAATCGCATTGAAAGAAAAAATTGAAAATGGTCCTGCCGATAAAGTTTATGATATTGATCTAACTTATTTGACCTCTCGTGGTCATTGGTATTATACGAGTTGGAAAGGTGATGAGAGTAAATCAGGTGGTATAGCTACTAATATTGGCGTACATTTTTACGATATGCTATGTTGGATTTTTGGCAACCTTAGAAAAAACATCGTCCACATTCATACCCATGATCGTGCAGCAGGATACATGGAACTTGAACGTGCAAGAGTAAGATGGTTTTTAAGCATCAATTATGATGTTATTCCTGAAAATATTAAGAAAACCGGCTCCAGAACCTACCGCTCTCTACAGATTGAAGGAGAAGAGTTTGAATTTAGTGGAGGATTTACAGAGTTGCATACCAGATCTTATGAGGGTATATTGAATGGTAATGGCTTTGGTATTGAAGAAGCTCGCAGAGCTATTCAAATTGTACATGATATACGTAATATGCAAGCGCTGGGCCTGAGAGGAGAGTACCATCCTTTGGCTAAATTACCTCTTGCGCCACATCCTTTTTTAAGTTAAAACATTTCAATCCAGAAAATCATCATTATACAAGATGACAATGATGATTTTCTTTGATTAAACTTTATTTTAATGAAAGTACTTACCATTGTTGGTGCTCGACCACAGTTTATCAAAGCAGCAGCAGTATCTAAAGCTTTTATAGATCAAGGGCAAATTGAAGAAGTTATAGTGCATACCGGCCAACATTATGATACCAATATGTCGGATATTTTCTTTCAGGAATTAGGTATTCCTCATCCTAAATACAACCTGGGAATTCACGGTATGACTCATGGTGCGATGACAGGGCAAATGTTGGAAGGGATAGAAGCTAAGCTATTGGATGAAAAACCTCAATTTGTTTTGGTTTATGGCGACACCAATTCGACCTTAGCAGGAGCTTTAGCAGCATCAAAATTGCACATTCCTGTAGCTCATATTGAAGCTGGTTTGCGTTCTTTCAACAAGAAAATGCCGGAAGAAATCAACCGGATTTTAACTGATCATGTTTCTGATTTGCTTTTCGTTCCTACTGAAGTAGCTGTCAACAACTTGGCGAACGAAGGAATCTCTGGCGATAAGGTTAAAATTGTAGGTGATGTCATGTACGATGCTACGCTCTTATTTACTCCGGTAGCTGAAAAGAAAAATACCGTTTTTAATAGTCTGGAAATAGCTCCTGAATCATATATTTTAGCAACTGTACATCGTGCTGAAAACACCGATCATCCAGATCGACTTAAAGCCATCTTTGAAGCTTTCAAAAGGCTGAGCAAGCAATACGAGATCGTCTTACCTCTGCATCCAAGAACCAAACATCGTCTGGAAAAATTCCAAATCGATACAAGTGGCATTAGGCTCATAGATCCTATTGGATACTTAGATATGATTGTTTTAGAAAAAAATGCGGCTTTAGTAGCAACTGACTCAGGTGGTGTGCAAAAAGAAGCTTTCTTCCATGGTACACCTTGTGTTACATTAAGAGACGAAACTGAGTGGGTAGAGCTGGTTGAATTAGGATGGAATACTGTTGTACCTCCTAATAAGTCGGAAGCTATCCTTGAAGCTATTGAACAGCAAATAGTTACAAAAGGTGAAATCGCAAGCCCTTATGGCAGAGGGAATGCGGCTAACATAGTTGTTGATCAAATTGCTTCCTTTTTTATGTAATAAGTCCTAAATTAAGCCTTCATTGATTAACTGGTGACTGGCGGTTAATCAATAAAATTTCATGATTAAAACTAGACTATGAAAACGATTAACCTATCAGTTATCTTATTGTTTTTTTCCATTTCTTTATTTTCTCAATCTCCACAATTAATCAATTATCAAGCAGTAGCTAGAGATGCATCGGGTGAACTGCTTACTGAAACCATCATTGGTATTAGAATAAACATTTTATCAGGTTCTCCTACCGGCACCGGAAATACAGTTTATCAGGAACTGCATATTCAACAAACTAGCCCAAATGGACTATTTAATCTTCAAATTGGAGGAGGTACTCCTGTTAATCAATCTTTCGACCAGATAGACTGGAGTAAAGGCACTTATTTTCTGCAAATTGAAATTGATGAAGAAGGAGGAAGCAATTATAAAATGGTAGGTACCAGCCAATTTTTAAGTGTTCCGTATGCACTTTATGCAGAACAAGCTGGTAATGTTCCTGATACCGTCACCGTAATCAGAGAAACGGAAACCATTTTAAGAGATACTGTAAGGTTGGTGACTGAAACGGAGACCATCTTAAGAGATACCGTCAGGATATTAACTGAAACGGAGACCATCTTAAGAGATACCGTTAGGATATTAACTGAAAAGGAAACTATTTTAAGAGATACAGTGAGGTTATTGACCGAAACTATTATCAGAGATACCGTTAGATTAATGACTGAAACCATCATAAGGGATACCGTTAGGTTAATGACAGAGACCATTTTAAGAGATACTGTAAGGTTATTGACCGAAACTATTTTAAGAGATACGGTGAGGTTGTTGACGGAAAAAGAAACCATTATTAGAGATACAGTCAGGATATTGACCGATAGCATCTTTGAAAAGCAATGGAGTGAGGGAGAAAATACCTTCTATACACAACGAAGAGTGGGTTTAGGTACCAATCAACCTGATTATCCATTCCATGTAAAAGGAAGGTCTAATATTACAGAAGGCAGGATCTTTCAATATATTGAAAACACATCAGATGATACACACTCGACTGCATCCTTATTTTTGAGTTCTGGAACAGGTGATAACTTTTCGAGTGTTTCTTTATCTAGCCTTGGCAAAAGTTATATTGCTCTGCCCGACTATGCAGGCTATGGTTTGCTTAGTTCTGGTGCTGAATCTCCGGGGGTTGTTATCAGAGCCAATAGATCGGATGCAGACATCAGATTTGTATCTGGGGGATTTAGATTAGATTCTGAAAAGTTTAGGATTTCTCCAAATGGAATACTACGAGCAATCAATTCAGATATTTTTATTGAAAATGCTCAAAACGGAGTTATTATGAAATCTCCTAATGGCAATTGCTGGCGCATGTCAGTTAGTAATTTAGGGCAGCCCGTTTTCACACTAATAAATTGTCCGGATTAATTCGCTGAAAAGTTAAATAAGCGGCACTGGTCTATTTTAAATACGATTTCCTCATATAAAAACTAAATCATTTAGTATTATACAGGCCCTTCTATCTCAGGAATTA
>JBCBCD010000659.1:0-4524 GCA_038530915.1 Bacteroidota bacterium | reverse complement strand
AGTTGGCCAGAGCAGCTGATTTGTAATCAGCGGGTCGGGGGTTCGAATCCCTCCATCGGCTCATTTAGTTCTTTGATTGTCAGTTCTTTGTGGTGTGTTTATTCAATAAGAAATAAACTGACTAAAAAAGGAAAGGGGGTGCGCCGGAGGTGGAGAGCCGGGCCAGACTGTAAATCTGGTGACTATGTCTGAATAGGTTCGAATCCTATCACCCCCACTTAAATCGTATTTTATTGCAGCTTACTTATTAAAAGAAGCGTCTATAAAATAAAATTTAAATAAGCTTAGAACTATTATTACCTTTGCAAGCCAAATGGAGGGAATTGCAAAGGTTTTGTAAGATTATATACGCGGGCGTAGCTCAGTTGGTAGAGCATCAGCCTTCCAAGCTGAATGTCGCGGGTTCGAGTCTCGTCGCCCGCTCTATATATAAAATATGTGGAGAGAAAATGAGGTAGAGGATGTTGTGTTCCACCTTTTTCCAGCCGATGTAGCTCAGGGGTAGAGCACTTCCATGGTAAGGAAGGGGTCATGGGTTCAAATCCCATCATTGGCTCCATGTAGTTTTTAGAATTTAAACTCGTATTATACACTTTCTTTATTTAAAATAGAAAATCGATGGCTAAGGATACTTTTCAGCGTACGAAACCTCACCTTAACATTGGAACGATCGGACACGTCGATCATGGTAAGACTACATTGACTGCTGCTATCACTACAGTATTGGCTAATGCTGGTTTGGCAGAGAAGCAAGACTATGATTCGATCGATGCAGCTCCTGAGGAGAAGGAAAGAGGTATCACAATCAACACTGCTCACGTAGAGTACGAGACAGCAAATCGTCACTACGCGCACGTAGATTGTCCTGGTCACGCCGACTACGTTAAGAATATGATTACGGGTGCGGCTCAAATGGATGGAGCTATCTTGGTTGTTTCTGCGACAGATGGTCCTATGCCTCAAACTCGTGAGCACATCCTTCTTGCACGTCAGGTAGGTGTACCAAGTATTGTTGTTTTCATGAACAAGGTTGACCTTGTTGATGATGAAGAGATGTTGGAACTTGTAGACATGGAAGTTCGTGAGTTACTTGATCAATATGATTTCCCAGGTGACGATACTTCTATCATTATGGGTTCTGCATTAAAAGCATTGGAAGGCGATGCAGATGCAGTAGCTAAAATCATGGAATTGATGGAAGCTGTAGACAATGACGTTCCTGAACCAGAGCGTTTGGTTGATCAGCCTTTCTTGATGCCTATTGAAGATGTATTCTCAATTACTGGTCGTGGTACTGTTGCTACTGGTCGTATTGAGCGTGGTGTAATCAACTCTGGTGATTCTGTTGAAATCGTAGGTATGAAGCCTAATGATGAGAAGCCACTTACATCAACTGTTACTGGTATCGAGATGTTCCGTAAGATCTTGGATAGAGGTGAAGCTGGTGATAACGCTGGTTTGTTGCTTCGTGGTATCGACAAAGCAGAAATCAGACGTGGTATGGTAATTTGTAAGCCAGGTTCTGTAAAACCACATACACACTTCAAGTGTGAGGTTTATGTTCTTGGTAAAGATGAAGGTGGTCGTCACACACCATTCTTCAATGGTTACCGTCCTCAGTTCTACTTCCGTACAACGGATGTAACGGGTGATGTTAAATTGCCTGATGGAGTAGAAATGGTAATGCCTGGTGACAATGTAGGTTTAGAAGTTAAATTGATCGTTGCTGTAGCGATGGAAAAAGGTCTTCGTTTCGCGATTCGTGAAGGTGGACGTACCGTTGGTGCAGGTCAGGTAACAGAAATTCTTGAATAAGAATTGTATCTTAATATAATAGAATTTGATCAAGGCAGTTCTGCCTTGATTATGCAAGTGGTCAAAATCTAGGTGTAAATCGGTTTGACCACTTGCTCATACACGGGCTTAGCTCAGCTGGTAGAGCGACGGTCTCCAAAACCGTAGGCCGAGGGTTCGAGTCCTTCAGCCCGTGCTTAATGATGTTGCAGGTTGTGAAACATTCATTTTATGTATGGTATACAATCAGCAGCCAAATAAATGAAATAGCGATGGATAGAATAATTCTGTACGTAAAAGAAAGTTACAACGAATTGTTGAACAAAGTAACATGGCCTACTTGGTCCAACTTGTACAGTAGTACGGTAATAGTGTTGATTGCTTCATTAATCTTCGCTTTGGTTATTTTAGTGATGGATCTTGTATCTAAAGGGATACTTGATGTCGTATATGGCTTGTAAAATATAGTTTGATGTCTGAAGAAAAAAAATGGTATTCTCTTAGGGTGATCAGTGGTAAGGAACGTAAGATAAAAGAGCGTATCGAAAAAGAGCTGGAAATTTACAAATGGGAAGATGCCGTAACTCAGGTACTGGTACCCACAGAAAAGGTCTATAAAATTAGAAATGGTAAGAAAGTTATTTCTGAAAGAAATATTTTGCCTGGTTATATTCTGATTGAAGCCCTACCTAGTAAGTTTTCAGGAGAAATAATAAATGCTATTGCGAATATCCCTAACGTAATCCACTTTTTAGGTAAAGGTAATCCAGTGCCTATGAGAGCTTCAGAGGCAAACAGAATGATGGGTAAGGTGGATGCTTCTCAGGATGCCGGCGAATCATTAATAGAGCCTTTTATCGTTGGAGAAACAGTTAAGATCATCGATGGTCCATTTAGTGAATTTGTTGGTGATATTCAAGAGGTGAATGAAGAGAAGAAAAAATTGAAAGTTATTGTAAAGATATTTGGTAGAGGTACTGAGGTGGAGCTGAACTTTATGCAGGTAGAGAAGTCCTCTTAAAAGATATTGAATAGTATACACAAGAGTTGATTCCATTACTTTAGTCCTTCGCAGGAAAGCTTCCCTAAAGTATCGGCAAGCAGCTAAAAAATAGTTGATATGGCAAAGGAAATAGAAACGTATGTAAAGTTACAGGTTCGTGGTGGTGCTGCCAATCCAGCTCCTCCTGTTGGTCCTGCCTTGGGTGCCAAAGGGGTTAACATCATGGAGTTCTGTAAGCGCTTTAATGCAAAGACTCAAGATCAACAAGGGAAGGTATTACCAGTAGTTATTACAGTTTTTAAGGATAAATCCTTTGAATTTGTAATAAAAACACCTCCTGCTGCTGTGCAGTTGCTGGAGGCAGCTAAATTGAAAAAAGGTTCTCCAGAATCTAACCGTAATAAAGTGGGTTCTGTAACCTGGGATCAGGTCAAAACAATAGCTGAAAGTAAAATGCCAGATTTGAACTGCTTTACTGTAGAGTCTGCTATGAAAATGGTAGCTGGTACAGCAAGAAGTATGGGTATTACAATAAGCGGTACACCTCCATGGGAAGGTGAGCCTGCTTCAGACGCTTAATTGATAATAATTAATTTAAGAGGGAGTTCTCAGGAACGTTTGTACCTCAAAATAGCATAGCAATGGCTGGAAAGATTTCTAAAAAAAGGAAAGAAGCGGAAACTAAGCTTGATAGACAAAAGCTTTATCCACTCGAAGAAGCAATGAGCATCGTAAAAGATGTGAACACTGCAAAATTCGATGCTTCTGTAGATGTGCATGTCAGACTGGGAGTAGATCCTAGAAAGGCGGATCAAGCACTTCGTGGTACAGTATCTCTTCCTAATGGTACTGGTAAAACAAAGAGAGTTTTGGTTTTCTGTACTCCTGATAAAGAACAAGAGGCAAAAGATGCAGGGGCAGATTATGTAGGTTTGGATGAATTCATCAAGAAAGTACAGGACGGTTGGACTGATGTGGATGTTGTTATTGCAATGCCACAGGTAATGGCTAAAGTAGGTCGTGTAGGTCGTATCTTAGGTCCTCGTGGTTTGATGCCTAATCCAAAAACAGGAACAGTAACTCCTAATGTTGGTGCTGCAGTTGCAGAAGTTAAGAAAGGTAAGATATCTTTTAGGGTAGATAAATATGGTATCATTCATTCTTCTATTGGCAGGGTTTCTTTTGAACCTCAAAAGCTGGCTGAAAATGCGAACGAACTTTTGGGTACACTTAACAAAATGAAGCCTTCTACAGCGAAAGGTACTTATATGAAATCCATTACTGTGGCTTCAACGATGAGCCCTGGTATTAAGGTAGACCCTAAATCAGTTCGTTAATATTTAAATTAGATTCAAAATGACTAAAGCAGAAAAAACAGCATTGATAGAGGAGCTGACGGAAAAGTTCAGAGAATCGAAGTTTTTCTATTTGACGGACTATACTTCACTCAATGTAGCTGATACAAACGATTTTAGAAGAAAGTGTTTTGAGAAGAATGTAGAAATGAAAGTGCTTAAAAACACTTTGATTCGCAAGGCGCTTGAAAACATTTCTGATACTCAATATGAAGGTCTTTATGATCACTTGAAAGGTTCTACTGCCGTTCTTTTTTCTGAAGAAGGAAAAGCTCCTGCAGGAGTAATAAAAGATTATAGAGGAGTAGATAATGAATTTACTGCTTTAAAATCGGCAAAAAAATATCAAGATATCGTAGTAGGTTATTAACA
>JBCBCD010000658.1:0-4534 GCA_038530915.1 Bacteroidota bacterium | reverse complement strand
TAAAATGGATAAGCATTGAGGTATTGCTTGCCATACCTTTGTAATATCATTTTTACTGAAAGAATGATCCAGAATACTGAACTTCATTAGGATGTATTGTCCTATTTAATTGAAATACCACTCCACTAAATCTTGTTTTAACTGCCTGGTGTAGGATGGAGTGGCGCTAATTCGTGGGCTTTTAATTCCATCTTGCATGTATACATCTCCAGTTAAAACCCTGGCTTCATCCCATAAATCAGACTTAATAAAGCTTTGCAATAACTGGGCACCACCTTCCACCATTAAGCTTCCTATCTTTCGCTGATGCAATTCTTTTAATAGGTTTGGCAACAATTGGTCATCAAATGGGAGGTTGAGGATTTCTAGGTAGTCTGGGTAAGCTTTCAATTTTTTTTCAGTGACCAAAAGGGTAGGGGCGCCATCAGAAAAAAGATGTAGGCCTCTTCTAAGTTTCAAAGATTGATCTAAAACAATTCTTAGAGGACTTTTTCCAAAGTACAATCGATTATTTAATTGAGGATCATCAATGGCAGCGGTATTGGTCCCTACAATAATAGCATCACATTCTGATCGCCATTTGTGTACCAAGCGCTTTGAAAAGGCATTCGTTATCCAAAATTGTTTATCATCAGCTGGTGCAAAATAACCGTCTTTTGATTGCGCATATTTTAGCAAGACATAGGGACGTTCATTAGCAACGATTTTAGTTCTGATGCGATTGAGCTCATCTCCTTCTTGTTGTAGTACTGCTGTAATCACTTCAACACCTTTGGTTTGTAACATTTTTGCAGCTTTACCAGCTACTTCAGGGGTGTTGTCAAAGCTACTTATGACTACACGTGGGATTTTATTTTTTAAAATAAGGCCTGTGCAAGGAGGTGTTTTACCAAAAAAGTTACAAGGTTCGAGCGAAACATAAATTGTTGAGTCCGGAATTAAATGCTTATCAGATTCTTTAACTGAACCCACTGCATTGACTTCAGCATGTGCTTTTCCATATGCTTTGTGGTAGCCTTCACCGATAATCCTTTGATTGTGAACGAGTACTGCTCCTACCATTGGATTAGGAGCGACATGACCATTTCCAAGACGTGCCAGATCAAAGCATCTTTTAATAAAAGGTATGTGTTGAATATTCATAATGTTTTTTCGTTTGGAGAAAATTTTAACAAAAATTCAAACAAAGCTTGCACGGTTTTTACTAAACTATTATTTTAGCATTACATAATTATGACAAAATAATTGTCACTTTTCCCTGGTGCTCTTACAATAAAGTTTCAAGTCACTTATTTGATAACCTACCAAAAGTCTAATCATTGTGTTATACAAAGTAAAGCTAAAAAACTCCGACGATAATGTCATTTTAGATGATCAGATCTATGAGTACCTTACCACAGACCCATACCTCGTAAGAGTTGACTTTATCAACAATCTTCGAAAGCATTCAAGTGGTTGCGCTGTTTTTCAAAAAACATGGAAAAAAGCAGATGGTGGATACAAAACTGAAACCATTTATCTACACAAGTTGATTGCAGAGAAGTTTTTGAGTCATACCAAAGATGGTTCTAAAAAGCTTGTGGGAGCAAAGAACGGAAATAAATTGGATTGTCGAGTAGAAAACTTGATGTATCGCAGTAGGAGTGTGGCCTCTCGGAAAAGAAAAACCAGTAGTAAGGTGGGCTATACCGGTGTATACAAAGAAAATAATCGCTACCGAGCCGTTATTTCTATCAATCGAAAATCGGTACACATCGGCATGTTTGCAACTGCTGAAGAAGCGGCATTAGCCTACAACAAAAAGTCCAGAGAGTTATACGGTGACGAGGGAAAAATCAATGTGATTAAACCACGTAGAGGTTGATCATTCTGTGATTAATTGATTAAGCTGATTGATAAGAGCTTCATTTAATCCATTTTCATTATGGATTTTTGGAGCCCTTGGGTTAATTACTTGACCTTCTTTATTTATTATTATGTGTTGAGGAAAACCATACAGTGGTATGTGTTTTTCTAATCAGTAATATTCCTTCTCATTAAGCCAATGGTGGTAACCACCTAAGGCATATTTATTGATGTTTTCTTTCCAAAGATTTTTTGGGGATAAGGCTGCCAAGAATATGAATTCGATTTCCTTGCCCTCAAATTTTGATAAAAAGTTAGGAAAGAATAATTTCATTTATCACTGCTACTTTGAGGCCAACCTGTGCTTTACTATTTAAGATTATACTCCAAGCTTTCAATCAAAAAATTGGCCTTTATTTTGAAAAAATACACCTTGAAGATCACAAGATCACAAGATCACTTTCTGCCTCTAGTCATCTCTCTTTTACCCGGAGGGCCAGGCAAGCTTTCTACGGAAAAACCCACTGCCTTTAATCTTCTTTTGACTATACCTTTGGCACAATAGGTGACGAATATTCCATTTTCATCGAGTGCATCATACATGGCTTGAAGGATGGATTCTTCCCAGAGTTCGGGTTGGGCACTTGGTGCAAAAGCGTCGAAATAGATAATATCGAATCCCCCTTTATAGCTGACATTTTCAAAAAGGCTGTTGACTTTTTTTAATTGGAAGTTTTCATAGAGTTGGACTATTTCATCCCATGGACTTTTATGCATTTCTAAAAAGAAGTCTTGTAACATTGGTTCTTCAAGGAGAGTAGCAAAGTTCAATTCTTTAGCTTGCTCTACAGTAATAGGATAAGCTTCTATTGCTTCGTAATAAATATTTAAATCGTGTTGTTGCGCTTTAGCAAAGGTCAGCAATGCATTTAGGCCAGTTCCAAATCCGATCTCAAGAATTCTGATGGCTTTTTTATTGAGAGCTACTTCATGGAGAGCGCTTTTCAAAAAGACATGTAAGGATTCTTGTATTGCACCATATTTGGAATGATAACTTACACCGTATTTGTAAGATAATATAGAATGGGAACCGTCTTGTGTTTCAAAAATTTTATCCTCTGCCATTTCTTTGGTTGTTATACTGTCATCTTTTATGCTCCTAATTTCTAATCCTCGGTAGATTAGATAATTGCATATGCGTCAAATTGAATAGCGTCACATTTTGCAAATGAGCAGAATGTGACGCTAAGGCTGTAGTTCATTGGATTATCCTGTTCTTTATGCTTTATCTAAAACAATTGAATGATAGCAACAAAGCCATTTAAAAGGCCTGAGACATCATCTATTGAAAAATTAGTAGGGCAGCCGACACCGCGATTGCAAGAAGAAAACAAAAATGAGGAAATTACCAGACCTAAAGCCAGCAGTGATTTTCTAGAAAATTTCATTTTGATCAAATTTAATGTTGTTATTCCGCAAATGTCAACGTCTCTTGTTGCTTCTATATTTTAGACGAACCATAATAAAAGACGTCACATTTGCAAAGATAGAAGTTTTATAAGAGCATGAAAGCAGAAAACTTATACATACTATAAAAACTGAGAAAGCAATAAGTTGTTGAAAAAAGAGGAATTGCTATTTTTGCAAACGCGTTGACTATTTTTGTCAACCTGATTAACGATAAAAAACAACTCAACTTTAAACTATGGCTAGAGAACTTGCATTACGCGATGCCCTAAGAGAAGCAATGATTGAAGAAATGAGAAGAGATGATACAGTCTTCTTAATGGGTGAAGAAGTAGCTGAATATAATGGAGCATACAAGGTTAGTAAAGGTATGCTGGAAGAATTTGGTGCTAAAAGAGTCATTGATACTCCGATTGCAGAGCTTGGTTTTGCCGGTATTGGAGTAGGAGCGGCTATGAATGGCTTGAGACCTATTGTAGAATTTATGACCTGGAACTTTGCAGTACTGGCATTTGATCAGATCGTAAATAATGCAGCGAAGACTTTGTCTCAATCTGCAGGCCAGTATAAATGTCCTATCGTTTTCCGTGGACCTTCGGGTTCGGCTGGTCAGTTGGCACAACAACACTCTCAAACTTTTGAAAGCTGGATGGCTAATGTACCTGGCTTGAAAGTTATTTCTTGTATCGATCCCGCTGATGCTAAAGGTTTACTGAAGTCTGCAATCCGCGACGATGATCCAATATGTCTCATGGAATCAGAACAATTGTATGGTTTCAAGGGGGAAGTTCCTGAAGGTGAATACCTGGTTCCTATTGGAGTGGCAGCAGTTAGACGTCCGGGAACAGATGTTACATTGGTATCTTACAACAAAATGGTGCTTCCTACTTTAGAAGCAGCTGAAGAGTTGGCTAAAGAAGGAATCTCAGCTGAGGTTATCGATTTGAGAACCATCAGACCTTTGGATTACCAAACCATTGTAGAATCGGTTAAGAAAACCAACAGATTAGTCGTTATTGATGAATCATGGCCTTTTGCGGGTGTTTCTGCAGAAGTGGCTTATGGTATTCAAAAATATGCTTTTGATTACCTGGATGCGCCAGTAACCAGAGTAAATGCAGCTGATACTTCTTTGCCTTATGCACCGACTTTAGTAGAAGAATACTTACCAAATCCTGCTAAGATTATTAAAGCGGTTAAAGAGGTGAGTTACGCGAAATAA
>JBCBCD010000657.1:0-4538 GCA_038530915.1 Bacteroidota bacterium | reverse complement strand
GTCTAATGATTTTAACCCTCTCACCTTCTAACCCTCTAAACTCTTCCTTCCCTGCATCCAACTTACCCTTCACTGCAAAACACTAGCAATTTTTCTATTTCATAGCTTTTTTGCAGAAAAAAACATGATGCGACAGTTAACATTATTCAGCTTACTATTAATTCTTGGCTTTGGCGTACAAGCACAACATGAATATGACGCTTCCAAAGCCTACCCTTTTGGACGGCCCAATCCCAAAGCACCAGATGCCATTAAAGATTATCAACCTATGATTGGTAATTGTGAATGCAGCTATACCACCAGAAATCAAGATGGTGAATGGTCAGAGACAAAAAGCATGCAATGGCGTTTTAAATACATTATGAATGGTTGGGCCGTACAAGATGAAACATTTACAGCTGACAGTACCTATTCTGGCAGCATCCGACAATACTCTATTGAGAAAGAACAATGGTTGGTACATTACTACACCACACTTAGTCTCGTTGAACCCTTACCTACCTGGAAAGGAAATAAAGAAGGTGATGAAATTGTACTTTATAAAAAGCAAAAAGCTCCCAATGGGATGGATGGCATGTACAGAATTACTTTCTATGAGATGACAAATAATGGTTTTAAATGGAAAGGAGAATGGATAGATGATAAAGCGACCATCGTTTATCCAGTATTTCGGATAGAATGTCAAAAAATGCAATAACTGGCAAAAAAAATAAGGTTTCATGAGCTATATTTAGAATGAAGTTTAATTCATTCAAAAAGCATTTACATGAAACCTTTTTTTAAACTCGACTATTTTGCCTTACTATTTTTTCTGGCTGCTTTTGCCAGTATAAACGCACAAAATACCAGTGACACTCGTTTACTGCATAGCCCGGCAGTAAGTGATAATCACATTGCTTTTGTTTATGCCGAAGATCTTTGGATTGCTGACAAAGACGGATCCAATCCCAGAAGATTAACCATAGATGAAGGGGTAGAATCTCTACCTGTTTTTTCTCCTGATGGTAGTCAAATCGCTTTTAATGCGCAGTACGATGGAAATACAGATGTGTATGTTATCCCTTCATCAGGTGGAATTCCTAAAAGATTGACCTGGCATCCGGCTCCTGATCAGGTACTTGATTTCACACCAGATGGGAAAAACGTCTTATTCAGTTCTCAAAGACATACTTTTGTCAACCGTTGGTCTCAGCTGTATACTGTTGGAACCACTGGTGGTACCATTGAAAAACTACCCATTCCTACTGCCTGGAATGCTTCCTATTCTTCTAATGGAAGATATATAGCTTATACACCCTTATACGAACCTTTTGGTCAATGGAAAAACTATAGAGGTGGAACTCAAACCAGAATTTGGGTTTACAATGTGAGAAATAATGAAGTAGTAGAAATTCCCAAGCCCGCAGCAGGATCTAATGATACCGATCCTCAATGGATGGGCAATAAGGTTTACTTCAGAAGTGATAGAGACGGAGAATTCAACTTGTATTCTTACGACAATGGCAATAAGAAACTTGAAAAACTTACTGATTATAAAGACTTTCCCGTTGAACACCTAAAGACTAATGGTAATGATTTAATATTTGAGCAGGGTGGCTATATCCATTTGTTTGACACAAAGTCCGGTAAAAGCTCAAAAGTAACGGTAGGCATAGCTACTGACTTATTGGAATTAAGACCAAGATATGTTTCCGGCACAAATTACATCAGATGGGGTTCTTTGTCTCCATCCGGATCTCGTGTAGTCGTTGATTTTAGAGGAGAAATAGTAACTGTTCCGGCTGAAAAAGGTGACGTAAACAACCTTAGCATGACTCCCGGTGTACATGAGAAATATCCGGAATGGTCTCCTGATGGAAAACACATCGCCTTCTTTTCTGATGAATCTGGAGAATATGCATTGCACTTGAGAGCGGTTAAGGATGGTAGCGTAAAAAAAGTAGCATTAGATGGTGCTGGTTTCTATGCCTATCCTCACTGGTCACCCGACAGTAAGAAAATATGTTTTTCCGACAATAGTAGAAGCCTTTATATCTACGATACGGAAGCTGGAA
Organism: Bacteroidota bacterium; assembly: GCA_038530915.1. GTDB lineage: Bacteria > Bacteroidota > Bacteroidia > Chitinophagales > Saprospiraceae > JANQPA01. The sequence goes on along the minus strand of JBCBCD010000657.1, from coordinate 2,484 downwards.
GCACCAGCAAAATTGCTTCTGATGTTTATTATACGCCTGGGGCATTTAGAGAATTATTTGGTTCCTGGTCGTTTGATTCCAAGTGGGTGGCTTATACCTTGGTAACAGAAACCAATTTCGAACGCGCCTATTTGTATTCTACTGATGAAAACAAGTCTTATCCACTTTCCGATGGTTTATCTAATGTAACAGAACCTACATTTGACCCCAGTGGAAAATACATCTACATGTTTGCTTCAACAAACGCTGGTCCGGTAGTCAACTGGTTTGACCAATCCAATCAGGACATGCAGATGTCTCAATCCATCTACTTGGTTACTTTGCAAAAAGACCTTATGTCACCTTTAGCCAAAGAGAATGACGAAGAGGAGATTGAAGAAGAAGACAAAAAGAAGGAAGAAAAAGACTCCTTGCTTACTGTAGATTGGGAAGGAATTGATCAACGCATTATTAGCTTACCTATTTCTTCTGGTATGTACTCCAACATGAGTGTACCTAAAGAAGGACAGGTGTATTTTCTATCCAGAAATCCCCAAGGTGGTTTTGGTCCTCAATCTTTGATGAAATTTGATTTCCAAAGTAGAAAGGCCAATGAAATTGGAAAAGCTAGTGCTTATTGGATCAGTGCCAAAGGCAATAAGATGCTCTACCAACGTGGTCCGACCTTTGGTATGGTGGGTTTGGGTAAAAAATTGCAAGGCGGTACTGTCAATATAGGTGCCATCAAAATCAAAATTGATCCGGTAAAAGAATGGGCCAATATCTTCAATGAAACCTGGAGGGTAAATAGAGACTATTTCTACGATCCGGGCATGCATGGTGCAGATTGGCCAGCTATGAAAAAGAAGTACGAAGTCTTTTTAAAGGATGTGAGCTGTAAATCTGACCTATATCGTGTCATGCGATGGATGTGTAGCGAATTAGCAGTTGGTCACCATCGTTTTAATTCCAGTGGTGATCGCATGAACAGTCCTGATTATGTGGGTGGTGGTCTTCTGGGTGCTGACTATGAAATCGTCAACAATAGATACCAAATCAAGAAAATATACGGTGGCTTGAATTGGACTCCTAATCTAAGATCTCCATTGACTGAGCCCGGTGTTAACGTCAGTGAAGGCGAATACATCATTGCAGTTAATGGTCAGGAAGTAAGAGGTGATCAAAACATCTACCGCTTTTTTGAAAATACCGCCGGAAAGATTGTAAGGCTAAAAGTAAGCAGCAATGCAGATGGTACTAAGGCCAGAGAAGTAAAAGTCGTACCTGTCAATTATGATGGCAACTTGAGAAACAGAGATTGGGTAGAAGGTAATATGAAAAAAGTACACGAAGCTACTGATGGTCAGGTGGCCTATGTGTACGTACCCAACACCACTACAGCTGGTCATACCTATTTCAAAAGGTATTTCTTCCCACAGGCTGATAAAAAGGCCGTCATCATCGATGAGCGCTTCAATGGAGGTGGACAGTTGGCTGATTACTATGTCGATATGTTGAAAAAGCCTTACCAGTCTCACTGGAACTTCAGATATGGAAAAGACCTTAAAGCACCTAGTGCATCCATCCAAGGTCCTAAAGTCATGCTGATCGATGAAACCTCTGCTTCAGGTGGAGATTATTTGCCTTGGTTGTTTAGAAGAAATGAAGTGGGTACCATCATCGGTAAACGTACCTGGGGTGGCTTAGTAGGTGTTCTAGGTTATCCTGAATTGATCGATGGCGGTATTGTCACAGCTCCTAATGTTGCTTTCTACGCTGAAGAGGGCTTCCGCATAGAAAATGAAGGTGTTGCTCCGGATATCGAAGTAGAACAATGGCCCAAAGAAATGATGCAAGGCAAAGATCCTCAACTGGAGAAAGCGATAGAGGTGATTTTGGAACAACTGAAGGAGAATACGCCGACTTACCCGAAAAGACCGGATTATCCGGTGAGGGTGAATAAATAGGTCATTGGTCATTGGTCATTGGTCATTGGAAGTTGGATTTTTCGAATGCATGGACATGAAAATTTATAGTAAATTTGGTCCATCAAATAGAAAAATCCAACTTCAACCCAATAACCCAATAAAAAAAGCCCAGTAATCATGCAAAAATTTGATCCTAAAGTATATGAATTGATTGAAGAATGCCGTCAATCCAAGAGTAAAAGGTTGGATTTAGGGAATTTAGGCTTGACTAAAATTCCGGAGGAGGTGTTTGAGTTGACTTGGCTGGAGGAGTTGAATTTTGGGGAAGATTTTTATTTTGATGAAGAAAAGAAAGCATTTGTCAAAACAAAAAATGAAGGTGAAAAAAATCAAATTGAAGCAATTCCCACATGGATTGGTCTGTTTAAAAACCTGAGTGTACTTTCTTTTGACTCCAACCAAATCCGCAAGATTGAAAATTTAAGTAAATCATCTAATCTGAAATACTTAGAGCTTTCATCTAACCAAATTACTAAAATTGAAAACCTGGAAAATCTCACCCAACTCTCGAAACTTA
>JBCBCD010000656.1:0-4541 GCA_038530915.1 Bacteroidota bacterium | reverse complement strand
AGTGGATGGAGGTTAGGGGGATATAGCCTCTCTACGTCTAACTATCGATACCCATTCAAATACTTATTGTCTGGATTGGAGAACACTGGCCAGTGTGTCTTGGTACAAATTTCATAGTATTGGGTTATTGAGGAGTAATTTTCCAAATTATGAAAGGCAAAATACACCAAACCGTTATTAAAGGAATTAATCACCCAGTTTTTTTGGCTATACCTAAATGACGCTTATGCTAAAGTAAAAAAAGTTCCAGTGTTGATTAAATGGCAGAAGAAGCACCAAGTCAATCTTATAGTTGTAAATCTTAACTTAAAAATCATTAGCACATGGATTCAATATTGAAGTTCAAAGAAACGATAAAACAGTATTTTGAAAGTAAATGGAGAAGGCAATCGATGCTTTCAAACCTTAGAAGATCATGTATTGATTGAAGATGTGGGGGTGTGAAGGATTACAAATAAATATTGGCCAAAGCAATGAATAAAAAATACGTTTATTTTCTTCTTCTGTTCGTTTTTCAGGTCATTTATCTACCTGCGCAAAACTATTTAGACTATTACCAAGAAATCAATCAAGGCAGACTTCATTTGTTAGAAGAAAAACTTGATGCAGCCATAGATAGTTATTACACCACTTTTGAAACCTTTGATTTTGTCTTTGCCAGGGATTGTTACCATACTATGGAATTAGCTGTTTTGGCTGGGGATACAATGAAGTTGGATTATTTTATCAGGAGGGGATTACAAAGAGGCATTAAAATGGAGTTCTTACTGAATGCTGGTTTGTTGGATGACTACAAAGAAGCTGCTTTTATGAAAGCTATCCTGGTTGACCAAGATCAATTAGCAGAGCAATATCAAGCATCCATAAATTGGGATATTCGAGCAGAGATAATTGGAATGTTTGCTGCTGATCAGGCCATACGAAAACGGTATTATGATGCCACTCTCTTTAAGCGCAAAAAAATTGGAAAAGAGTGGGAAGCCTTAAATAAAAAGCAAGTAGAACGTATGATAGAAATCACTAAAGAATATGGATTTCCCGGAGAAAAACTAATCGGCATCGCTTCTCAAGAAATGCATGAAAAAGTTGATGACGGAAGCCTTGCTGCTATTATGCCTATCATCATTTTCATTCATCATTACAGTCAACCGAATCCTTCTTATAACGAAATACTTATAGAACAAATCCCAAAGGGCAACTTACACAACAAGCATTTTGCAACCATCTGTGATTTTGAGGCAGAATTCGGTAAAGGTAAATACCCCAATTTAGGATATTTTGCTTTCAATCATAAGCCTAAGAAATTGGATATGGAGGCCATCAACAAAAGACGTCAAAAGGTGAAGCTATTGTCCATTCAAAAATATGATCAACTGTTTGCCAGTAGGAAATTGAAAGCTTTTTGGGTACGATTGTATTGAGTTTTTGGGAAGTGTTTCAAAATGTATGATGCATTATTTTAATGTCCCAGAGGGCTGCAATATTTGATCATCATACATTTTGAAACATTACCAGTTTTTGGGGTGGGGGTAAAAAAAGCCAGAATTAAATTACCTCTTATTCCTTGCTCTGTAATTTTTAGTCTGGCTATGGCAATTTGGACACAATAGCTTCAAGTTTTTTAGTTTGTGATTGGTCCTTTTTCCATCAATATGATGTAGTTCAAAACTAATGCTTTCTCCTTGCCACTCTGTGATGCCACATTTTTCAATCTTAATTCCTTCTTCAATTAATCTATTCTTTAATTTATAAGATTGGTATTGAGGATGGAGATCTTTTTCAATAATATCTTCTATTGGTACTTTGGGCATATTTTTTCTAAGACCAATACCTGCCTGATTGGGTTTATAACAATTAAGTTCCAAAGCTCTTTTTTTAAAAGAATTGAAGTGTAAGCCAAGCTCAGCAGCTGCCTGGGACATAGATTTTGCAGAATTACATTTTTTGATAAACTCTTCGTCTGTGATTCTGTTTTTTATGCGCCAATTTTTCTTCATTTTATAAATATAAACAAAAAGTTAAAGGCGACACAAATTGTTTTGAATGTATCAGAAGCTTTCAAAAAAGAAGGGTTTAAAAGTTATCCATTCAACTTTTAAACCCTTAAACTTATAAAAAGTACCCGGAGCGGGAATCGAACCCGCACGGCCGCAATGGCCACAGGATTTTCTTACCATCTACAGTTTTCACTGCTATTGATACAAAGTGATCAACATTTGTGGTCTGGACTTTCTCTTCATCATATGCTTTTCTGCACTTAGATGCTTCCCGTCAAGTCTCTACACCTTTCTCGACAATTTTGTCGAGACTTGGCTCGGGATTACCATTTTACTTCAATAAAGAAGGCTTCCCCGAGTTTGAGAAGTTCTACTCCCAGGATTTCTCCTGGGGCACTCAAATTCATTTTAAGTCCTGCGTGTCTACCAGTTCCACCACCCGGGCGAGTGGTTGTCGCTACTTTTAGCGACTGATTAAAAAAGGAGATTTACAAAATATAACGTCAGTAAATCTCCCTTTTCTAATTTGAGCGGATGACGAGGCTCGAACCCGCGACCTCAACCTTGGCAAGGTTGCGCTCTACCAACTGAGCTACATCCGCACGTCTTTTTCTGAAAGCAGGGCAAATTTAAGGAGGAATTTGATTGTATGCAAGCTTTTTGTTGGTTTTTTATCACCGTAGAGTCGAAAGAGTTTCATGGAGCAACACACAACACACAACACACAACACACAACACACAACACACAACAAGTTACTCTGCAATCCTCACTATCAACAAACCTTCCCAAACCGGAAACGAACTTCTTTCCTCACTCTTATAGTAAGAAAGCATTTGTCTATTTAATGCACTTAAAGAGGAATAATCTTCTGCTTCGTCTTTCCATTGGTCAGTAGGGGTTTGTAGACTGCACTTTTCTGTCATCATGAAGTATTCCTCTAATAAATTTACACGCATGTATTTCTGACGAGTCGCTTCACCATCTACCGGATCGTTGACGATGAGGATATTGTCTTTTTCATTGCCGTGTTCATTGATACCATACCCTACGAGGGTACTCCAGTTTTCAGATTGCTTGATTAAGTGCTTGCCATCCAAGCTGGGTTTATAAAGGCCCCATTTGATGAGAGCAATAGATTTGTAACTGAAAGATTCTTTTGCTTTTGCGAGAGGTAACTTTTCTAATTCATCTTCGAATTGAAGTACGTTTTGAACAGTTTCACTTAAATCCCCTTCATTGAAATCTGAAATATCATAGTATTGGACCTGATCCAAAGTGTATTCTTTATCTTCTATATATTTTGCCAAACCATTAATCACTTCTACCGTACTGGACTGTGAAGGAACCATCATTCTCATGTAGTTGCCTTTGGTTAACTCTTTGGCCGTTAACTCCGCAGCAGTTTGCGATTTAGAACCGCTTACCAATCTGTCAAAACCATTTTTTGCCAACCAATACAATCCATTGGCAGCAGCAAAGGCAGCACTGGAGTTTTTGTATTCCTTTGTCTTTGGTGCAGCAGATTTGGTTGATATAGCTAAGCTGGCCATGTCACTGTCGGGCGTTTTTTGAATGCGCTTCACGCTATAAGGAGCCGTAAAGTAACGTGGTGTTCCTTCCGAAAATTCACGGTCTACGATTTTGTAATTAGTACCCAGGAAGTTCATATACTCACCCATCCCATCTTCATCCAACTGGTATTGCAAACTACTTTCATCTTCTATTCTTCTGTACAACGCAAAATAAGTAGGAAAATCATGCGTAACATCAATTTCAAAGTCTACTACGCTATACCCACTTTTACTTCTTTTGGCTTTGTCAGCTTCTAATTCTGCTGAGGTAGTAAAATGAGTCAAGTGAGTCAGTTCACTAGGTTCACCTCTGTGATACAAAACAAAGTATTCTTTGCTGCCATCAGGCAACTTGACTACTTCAATATCTTGTAAATACAAATTGAGCTTAGCCATTTCCTGATAATGGAATTGAACAGCTTTCAAATTATTTAGTTTCCAAATATTATGGGCGTGTCTTTTTTCTTTCCAAAACCCTAGATAGATAGTACCCTCATCAGTCGAAAATACTTCAACATCAGTAAGCAACTTTCCTGTTTTAATGTGCTCTTTTTTAGCTGCATCAAAAGCAGACCAATCGTCAAATTTTTCAATACTTACACCTGCACCTGATTTTCTCCAGATGCCCCAATACTTACCATCTTTCATTTCAAGATCTACTAATTCATAGCCTTCTGTAGCTGCTGAATCGTTTTTAGACTCAATCTTTTGAAAAGAAGCTTCATCAAGATAAAGCAAGTCAGTAGTGGTCTGATGAAATACAGCAGATAAAGTTTGACAAAAAATGATTGTTGGGATCGTCAACAACAATAAAGTGATAACTCCTCTCATAGTGAAGTTTGGTTACTTAGTGGATAATCGGAAACTGAAAAAAGTGTAGAAGTTTTTTAATCGATAAGCTATTTTGTTAAATGGGTGCCTGTTTTCGTATGTTTAGACGATCAATACAAGTGTAGGTAACGTTTTCTCGAT
>JBCBCD010000655.1:0-4559 GCA_038530915.1 Bacteroidota bacterium | reverse complement strand
ATCATCTCGTACAAAGCACCAGTAGCTTCAGTATTTCCTTCTTCTGACAATGGTCGCAATATTTCAATCGCAGAAATTGCTCTTGAGATATTCTTTGTCAATTCATTCCATGAAGAACGAACTAAGTCATTACCCGAAGTCATTAAGTGCTGGTGAGTAGCCAAAAATTTCCCCCCATCAAACCAGTCTGTACCACCACGATAAGGAAGAATACCTTCATCAGCAGCAATCAATTGCAAACCATAGTAATTCGTATGTCTCCATACCCAAGATACCTGACCATATGCCGGTACAATAGCACCACTCACTGCCTCTGCCTGGCCAGCACCTGTTAATGATTCATCTATTACGAGCTCTTCCAAGTCAGTACAAGCTGTACCGAAAAAAGTAAGCACACTTATTGTGATTAGAATAAATATGTTGTTTTTCATCTTATTAAGTATTTAAAAAGAAGCTTTTTCAATTTGTTTTAGAAAGTTACATTTAAGCCAAATAACACTGTTCTAGCTGAAGGATAAGTAAAGCGATCAATACCGAAAGACTCAATTCCTTGTCTTGGACTTCCTGTATTTACCTCAGGATCAAATCCAGAGAAATCAGTAAGTACAAACAGGTTTTGACCTGTGATAGAAAGACGAAGGCTACTGATCCAATCTCCTATTCCCAACTGTCTAGGATTGAAAGTATAGCCTAAAGTAGCATTGTTCAGCCTCAAGAAGCTACCTTCTTCCATGTAACGAGTAGAAACCTCATTCGCATTTGTGATGTCTTCATTAGGAAATTCTACAGCAAAATCTGTCGTATTGAAAGAAGAAGCCAAACTACCTCTTTGGAATAAAGACATGGTAGTATGGTTGTAAATCTGATTTCCTGAAACTCCATTAAAGTTGAAGCCTAAATCAAATCCTTTGTACTGGAAGTCAAAGTAAAAAGCGTAGATCAAGTCCGGTAAAGCACTACCTACAACTGTACGGTCATCTTCCAATACTTGACCATCACCATTAATGTCTCTAAATTCATTCAAGCCATCATCACCAATACCCACAAATTCTTTCATGTAGAACGCACCAATTGGCTCCCCATTGATGTAACCGTTAATGGTTGCACCTGTTTGTCCGGCACCAGATGCTCCACCTGTTACCAATACTGCAAAAGGAGAATTAACTACTTCATTTTCGATGAAAGTTGCATTACCACCAATTCTATACTTGAATGCATTACTCGGATTGCTGCTGTATTCTAATGACAATTCAAGGCCTGTATTCTGAATTTCCATATCAGGTACGTTTGTCCAGAATGTTTGTGTTGGCTGGATAGGATCAGCAGGTACAACCTCCAGCAAGATATTTTCTGATACTTTGTGGAAGAAATCGATAGCACCTGTCAAACGGTAACCAAATAAACCGAAATCAAGACCAATATTAGTCTGTGTAGAAACCTCCCACTGAATATCCGGATTAGCCAAACGAGTAAAGATGGTACCAAATGGATAATCATCCAAAGTTGTAGCATTAGGATCAAGCGGATAAGTATCATTATTACTTCTACTCTCAGTAAAACTAGACAATGTGATTTTTGAAGGAATCTCTTGGTTACCCGTTTGACCCCAGCTTGCACGTAACTTCAAGTTGTCGAACAACCCATTTTGCAAAAATGGTTCTTTGTTAATGTTCCAACCCAATGCAAAAGAAGGGAAAGTACCGTATCTGTTGTTTTCACCAAACTTAGAAGATCCGTCGGCACGTACAGTAGCAGTCACCAGGTACTTACCATCAAAAGAGTAGTTTAATCTACCGAAGAAAGATTGCAACTCATTTTCAACTGCAAATGCTCCCACTGTAGTAGGCTGATCTTGTGTACTGGTTTGACTCTGGAAAAGAGGATCTACATCATTGTCAACAAAGCCACTCAAACTGAACCCTTGCCCTTGTACATAGGTCTTTTGATAAGAGTGCCCCGCAAGAATAGTGAAATCACTTAAGCCTGCCTGGAAATTATAGGTTAAAGTATTTTCAACCAAAGTATTTTCGTTTCTCGTCGTATTTGAGTTTAAACTACCAAACTCAAATCCTTCCAACAAAGCATAAGGGTCGCGTTGCTCATCTCTGTTGGTTACAGAATAATCAATACCCAGGTTTAACTTATAAGTCAAACCGTCGATGATTTCCAAAGAAGGAGAAATATTAGCTAGAATTCTATTGTTTTCCGTTTCATCAGAATAGATATCGTTACGTACGATAGGGTTCAACATATCATCCAACAAAGTAGGTTCTCCATTAGTGAAAACCGGAATGGTTGGATTCAATTGCAACATGTCTACAATTATACCTGTGTTATTAGGTCTGAAGTTTTCAGTTCTTGATCCAGTAAAGTTATAATCAATATTCAAGCGGCCATTTAAAGCTTTTTGAGTTAAATTAACTCTACCAGAATAACGTCTCAACTTACTGTTTACCAAAATACCTTCTTGATCTTCAACACCCGCAGAGATGAAATAAGAAAACTTATCACTTGAAGCACCGCTCATAGACAAGTTAACATTATTAGACACCGCTGTTTGAGTTAATTCATCTTGCCAATCTGTATTTCCACCAGCATCAAACAAAGTACCACCTACAGCAGGTACCTGTCTGCGGAATTCGTCTGCGCTAAATACATCGATTCTGTTAGCAATGGTTGATAAAGCGGTAGAAGCTGATAAGTTTACCTCAGATTTTCCTACTTTACCTTTTTTTGTAGTGATTACGATAACTCCATTTGCTGCTCTTGCACCATAAATGGCAGCAGCGGAAGCATCTTTCAAAACATCCATACTTTCGATGTCTTGAGGATTGATAAAGTTTAATGGATTGGTAGGAACGCCCGTAGAAGTGTTGTCCAAAACAAAACCATCAATTACATAAAGAGGAGTAGTACCAGAACGCAAAGAACCGATACCACGGATGATTACGTTTTGTGCGGCACCAGGCTCTCCACTTGTACTAGTAACATTCACACCTGCTACCTTTCCCTGAAGTAATTGGCCAGGGTTAACTACGATACCTTTGTTAAAATCTTCAGTGTTAGCAGAACCAATTGCTCCGGTAACATCTGATTTTTTTTGTACACCATAGGCAACAACTACGATGTCTTCCAACTGAGTTGCATCAGGCACCAATTGTAAATTGAATGTTGCCTCATCACCTACAGTAACTTCTTTGGAAGTATAACCTACATAAGAAAAGACCAAGACGTCTCCAACTTCTGCAGCAATTCTAAAATTACCATCAATGTCTGTTGAAGTGCCTACCGCTTTTCCTTTTACAGTAACCGTAACACCAATAAGTGCTTGTCCATTTTCATCAGTAATTTTACCACCGATATCTTCAGCAGTAGTTGTAAGGAAGTTGTTGTCATCAACTTTGACTATGTTAAGCTCTGTAGCTGCTACAACAGCATAAGAGCAACAAGTCATGAAAAAAACCATTAGTAAAGCTTTTTCAAGAAAAGATTTCATAATAAAAGTGAGTTTTGTTATAAATACTAGCACTGCAAAGTACTTGCAAAATCATCAAGTTACTTCACATTTCTTTATCAATTGCGCAAACACATTAATAGCTAAACACCTACAAACCAATAAACCAACGATAAAACATTAAATTACATTAATAAAAAAAGCAAACTAGCTTCAAACACTAAATCAGACCAACACATACATTACAATCAAGCAAATTCAAAATAATTTTTCTTAAACCTTACACAAGAATACTCTTCATAACTTGAATTTAGGCAAACACAAAAGTTATCTTTAGATTAACAAATTGTGAACCTTACATTATACTTATTAAGTTAATGTTTTATTTACTCCTGCCATTAAAAACTCGATAAAATATCCTTAATTTTCAACTCTAATAATTTTTTTTCTTTCAATATATCTTCAATGCGTTTCCATCCAATTTCAGCTTTGATTATCTGTCTTTTACTTGTTTGTTCTTGTAGACAAAAAAAAGAGGTGGCAGAAACCATAGAGTTAATGAGAAGACCATATATCCAATCTGCTATAGCCGATAGTGTATCTATACTGTGGCGTACAGATATTGGTGATCAATGCAAAGTTGGATATAAGCAACAAGGTGAAACGGACTGGAAATTTGTAAGTGGAGTAAACCGACTTACCAATACAGAGGTCATAGAAAATGAAGTTACCTTAAAGAATTTAACTCCTAATAAAACCTATGAATACCAAATTTTCACTAACGAAAAACAATTGTTAGAAGATAATACTTTTAGCTTTCCGTCACCTGTTGGTCCTAATGATTCGATTTTTTCATTTTTTGCTGTAGGGGATGTTGGTGAGCCTGTCGAAGAAGCAGGTACTCCGGATAAACTGGGTGAAGTCTTGAGTTTGTATAAAGATTCCTATCATTTTGGTGTTCTATTGGGGGACATCATCTACCCGGATGGGCAAAGCGAGCTATATGATTCTAACCTCTTCCAATATTTTGGTGGCGTCTTTCCTTATGTACCCGTTTTCACCATATTAGGCAATCACGATTGGCATGAACCAGAAAACAATTATA
>JBCBCD010000654.1:0-4562 GCA_038530915.1 Bacteroidota bacterium | reverse complement strand
AAATAATATAAAAACAGCTAAAGTGTAAAGTTTCTTCATTGATAGTCGGTTTTATATTATTTCTATCAGTCACCCATGCTCAAGAGCTGGTATCTACTGGGCCAAGTTATGGAAATATGGTCTTTTACTCTTTTCAAGAAGGTACCATAGCCAGCCACGCACATACCACATGGGATATTGCTTTTGCTGTTACCCCTGGAGGAGGAGGTGTCTTTGTTAATGAAGCTGCTGGTATTGATCCACGTGGAGGCAATATGCCTGAAGTAAAGTTGTATTTGCCTACCGGTACAGATTATGCTACAGTTGATACAACAGGAATGACTAGGATTTTCAATAATGAAGTAGACTGGAATGAAGGTGGTTTCAATCATGTTAAATCAGCGCAAAATCCATTTGATCTTGGTTGGGGAAATTATAATCCTGAATCACGTAACGTGAATGGATCAAGGGTATTTGTTCTTAAACTAAGAGATGACACCTTCAAGAAAATTGAAATCCAGTCTCTTATTAGTGGAGTTTACACTTTCCGTTATGCTGATTTGGATGGGAACAATGAAGAAGTTAAGACGCTTTCTAAAAGTGATTACCCAGGTAAATCTTTAGCTTTTTTCTCGATAGTGGATGGCAATGGCTATGATTTCGAGCCTGAAAGCTGGGATTTAATGTTTACACCTTACACTACACCTATTGCAGAAGGACCTGTTACATTAGATTATCAGGTGATGGGTGTTTTATCGGGAGTAGGTGTAGAGGTAGCAAGACTAGAAGGAGTTGATCCTGATACTGTCAATTATATTAATTATGAAGATCAGTACTCTGATACCCTTGATGTCATTGGTTATGATTGGAAAAGCTTTGATCGGATAAGTTTTGAGTGGATTATGCCCTCAGATAGAGTCTATTTTGTAAAGACCATTGATAATAACCTATGGAAGTTGATCTTTACAGATTTTGAAGGATCTACTACTGGTGTTACTACAATAGAAAAGTCTTTAGAAACGACTTTGACCAACACCAACGACTTTTCTAAAAATTTTGAATCCTTTACGGTTTATCCCAACCCTACTGCTGGAGAAGTCAATCTTGCATTTGAATTGAAAACAAATGTAAGAGAAGGTTTGATACAAATATACAACAGCTATGGTCAGTTAGTGAAGGTATTTGATACCGATTTTCAGACCGGCTTGAACGTCAAAAGAATGGAATTGAATTTACCTGCCGGACTGTATCAGGTAGCATTAAGGGTAGACAATGAACTAATTACCAGATCACTGATCATAGGTAAGTAATAGGTTGATTAAAGATGCAGATTTGAAAATAGTTTATAGTTGAAATCAAACATTTGATTTTATTTGTCATGACTCCAGGAAGTAACTGATAACCAGCTTAATTTTTAAATTTTTACAGATTTGAAAAATTAGCTTTACTTCCTGGTCATTTTATCTGCTCCAAATTGAATTTATTATACACGATCTAAAATATACGTTTGTCAGGGTACGGATGTCTGAATAATTGCGAAAGGTCAGGAAAACTGAGATCAGGCATCATGTACCTTTTTGTATTTGTACAGCCGAAATTTGTAGGTTTAGAAATATTACTCAATCGTTTTAAACATGAAGACCAAATTTTTTTTCCTTGTTGCATCAGTCTTTTTTATGTTCCAAAATGTAAGATCACAATCCAGTGACAGCATTGCGTGGCAGTTGGATTTTGACCAAGTTGTTGTGACGGCACAGTATGCTCCTACGGATTCAAAAAAGGCCATCCAGAATATTAGGGTTTTGGATCGAGCAATGATAGATAAGCAAGGAGCAACCAATTTAGAACAATTGTTACAGCAGGATCTAAACGTTAGGATTCAACAAGACGTATTATTGGGAAGTAGTGCTAGCGTAATGGGTGTACAAGGCCCTAATATTAAGATCATGATTGATGGAGTACCTGTTATTGGTCGCTTGGATGGGAATATTAACTTAAGTCAAATTAATCTTCACAATGTAGAACGCGTCGAGATCATAGAAGGCCCCATGGCAGTGAACTACGGAACAGATGCTTTGGGAGGTGTCATCAATATAATTACCAAAAACAACCAACTCAATCCTGTAGAGATTACACTTAATCAGCAAGTAGAAACTCGAGGAGAAACAGTAAGTAATATCGATGCTGGAATAAGGTTGGATGATGATTTGTTGTTGAGGGTAAACGGTGGTAGAGACCATTTTAATGGATTTAGCAATGATACTTTACGTTCTTCACTTTGGTATCCGAAAGAACAATGGTACATAGATGCAAGCTTGCGTAAAGATTTTGGAAACGATCACATGATTAGATATCGATTTGCCCACTTTGATGAAGAGGCACAGAATCTGGGGAGGGTTCGAAGACCTACTTTCATGCCTTATGCATTTGATGATATTTATCTTACACAACGAACCGATCATACACTAAGCCATGAAGGGTCTCTTGGGCAGAATTTCTATTTACAGACTACAGCTGCTTACAATGATTTTGATAGGGTAGTTAGCATGTATCGTTTGGATTTTAGTGAAGAGGGAGAACCAGATCAAAAAAATGTCTTGATAAGTGATACAACATTATTTGATTCATGGTTGCTTCGCTCAGTTTTAGCCAGTAAGTTGGATGAGTCTAAAATTAATTTCCAGCTAGGTATTGAGTTAAGATATGAAAAAGGCAGCGGTGATAGAATCTGGGAAGAACAGTCCGAAAATCCTGCAGAGGCTGATATAGGAGATTATGCTGTTTTTTCAAGCATAAGGTATCAACCCTTAAAAAAACTCAGTACAGAGGTAGGTTTACGCTTAATGCACAATACCCGATACGATGCGCCTCTTATTCCTTCTGTCCATTTGAAATATGACTTTAATGATGATTTTCAGTTTAGGGCTTCCTATGCAAAGGGCTTTAGAAGCCCCAGCTTAAAAGAGCTCTTTCTCTCCTTCATAGATATCAATCATTTCATCATTGGCAATCCCAATCTGTTGGCGGAAACGTCCAATAACATTCAGCTCAATTTTAATTACAAACATGATTTCAAAGGACTAACATTGGGTGTAAAAACACAATTATTCTATAATGATATCAATGATCAAATCCAATTGTTTCCTTTTATTGAAGAAGATGGGGTCATTAGAGCTGTACCCAGAGGACAATCTAATCAACTGGCGTATTTTAATTTAGATCTTTCTAGAATTAGAGGAGTAAATCTAAAACTAGCTTTACAAAAAAAGCGACTTCAATTAGAAATAGGTGGATCTCGAATCTACTACTTCAATCCACTAAATGATGAATTTAGTGAAGTAGATCGATACACACCCACTACAGAATGGAGTGGAAAAATAAACTTTAAGGTGCCTCTGGTTGAGACAGACTTCTCTTTATTTGCAAGAGTAGTCGATCGATTTATAAGCTATTATGAAGAGTCGACTTTGGAAGGAGATAGCGCCAGACAAAGGGTGGAAGACGGTTTCTCCCTATTGGATGCAACCTTATCCAGACGATTTTGGGACGATCGTTTACAACTTACTTTAGGAGTTCGCAATCTACTTGATAATCAGCAAGCAAATGCTGTTGGTGGTGGCGGTGGAGCTCATACCGATGGCAGTACCGTACAAATAGGTCCTGGACGTTCATTCTTTGTAAATGCCAGGATCAATGTTTTTTCAAAAACTTTCAAACCAACCCAATAAACCAACTTTTTTCAACAATGGAATTATTGTGGCATTTGAGAGGTTCAGTACTTAATTGAATTTTGAAAATGCTACAATTATGTTGCCTTTAGACCTAGTATTAACTACTCAAAACTATCGATTGCGAAAAACTGATGAGACGGATATCGAATTCGCTTTTGCTGCGAGTCGCTTCCCTGGTTTTAATGATGGTATGCAATGGGATCCACCTAAAGCTATCGCTGAGATGATTGCTCTGGCACAACGCAATCATAAAAGATGGTTGGATGGATACGAATTTACTTTTACTATAGAAACAGTCACTAAGCCTTATGAAAGATTAGGAAGAATCTCCATTCGAAAAACGGATAGTACTGATATTTGGAATGTTGGTTTCTGGACGCATCCTAATCATCATGGGAAAGGCATTATGACGGAAGCCTTAGGAAAAGTCATTGAGTTGGGCTTCACTGAGTTAGATGCGATTGAAGTTACTTCTGATTATGCCATTTGGAACAAAGCTTCTGAGCGTGTAATGGTAAAGAATGGACTTCAACTTGTGGAATTTATGGAAAAGGGATTTAAGAAAAAAGGAGAGTGGGTGGCAAAGAATAAGTATGGGATTAAAAGGAGTGAATGGCATAACCTTAGAAAGGGATAAGTGGTGTGACAAAAATAACTAACACTTTGTGATGGCCTCTTTTTAAACTGCTCTGCGTTAATTCCTCAGCTGATATGAATCACCTTCCGGGATCGCCTTGATCAGCATTAAAAACTTGCTCGATCAAAAGCACTACTTATTTTTGTCACACCACTTAAATTTAATAACTGCTTAAGTAATGGTCAAAGAATAACTTATCGATTTGGATCTGTCAT
>JBCBCD010000653.1:0-4563 GCA_038530915.1 Bacteroidota bacterium | reverse complement strand
TCTCTCTTATTGTTATCCGTAGAATATTTAAAGATATCTCCAATATAGAACTATCTAAAAACTGGTTGGATTATAAATACAATGTGCAGCTTACTATTGATGTAGTCGGCTTTTTAATCATGTTTTTATTGATCTATTGGTTCAACCGCCTAAAGCGTAAAAAACCCAATGTGCCAGATCCGCCCAAAATCAATCAATTCATTAATATCAAGAAAGTAATCAGTATTTTCCTGGTTCCCATTTTAATCATTTTAGCCACTTACAGTCTTGTAGAGTGGTTGATAGAATTAAGATTGTATAATAATGGAGTGCTAGATGAATTAAGAGACATCAATAATGTCTTCTATGATGAGTTCTTCAACATACTGATCATCGTAGATGTCTTCATCCTAATGGTTTCTTTGTTTTTTACTTCACGTTACAGTCAGTTGATTAGAAATACAGGTTTCGTTATCTCCACCATTTTAATTCGTTTTTCTTTCTCTGCAACAGGTATTGTCAATATGGGACTTATTGTAGCTTCTATCTTATTTGGTGCCTTGATTTTGGCTTTGTACAATATGGTTGAAAAACAGGAGCAAAGAACCATAGAAAAGGAAGCGGAAACTCATTCTTAAACCCTATATTTGCCAACCAAATAATCCATGACATATCATGAAAAACTTATTATTTATTGCATTATTATTCTTTAGTAGCCAAGTCGTAGCACAAACTGAAGAACCTGTACCTGTCTCCATAGAAGATCTTGGCTTTTTGATAGGTGAATGGGAAGGTACCCTAGAATACCTCGACTATCAAGACGACTCCACCAAAGTACAGCTTCCTGTTATCATCAGCTGTGTGGCAAAAGGAAGTAAATTAAGATTGAACTTCAATTTTACAGAGCCAAATGGTAAGACCGTCTCCAACAAAGAAGACATCAAAGCCGGAAGCAAACCCGGGACACTCGTTTGGGGAGAAGAATGGATGGTAAAAGAACTTAAACTCTCTCCAAGTGGCAAAGATGGCCTCAACAGCATTACCCTTGTACAAGAAGGAAAAGACAATGATAAAGAGGCTACTATTCAACTTCGCCTAATGTCAATGGCTAACAGATTGGCATTCAGAAAAGAGGTGACTTATAAGGGTGAAGAAGAAAGCTTTGTGAGAAATACGTATAAGTTAAAGGTAAAGAAATAGTTGTTGGTTGTTGGTTGTTGGTTGTTGGTTGTTGGTTGTTAAAGTACTGCAGAATTTATTCTAGTATAAAGACTAAAGACTAAGAACCAACAACTAATAAGGGTCTACATCAATCGCAATTCTCACTCCGGAATATCCTTCTGTGTTTTTGACATGCCACATAGCATTCATGATTACTTTTTTAGCGGCACCTACATTTTTTGATTTCTGAGGCATTTTCACCAAAAAGTTGATAAGATAGTAAGTCCTAATTCTGGAGATGGAAGGTACTGCCGGGCCTTTGTACTCTGCCATGGTCAAATGTTCTTTAAGATATTTGCCATATAAATGAGCAGCCTGATTCAAGACATCTGTCTTTTTATGTTTGAGGGTAATCTTGACCAATTTGTAGAAAGGTGGATAATGAAACTGTTGGCGTTCCTGCAATTCTCTTTGGAAGACCGAGAAATAGTCATTATCTCTAACTTCCCTAATAATAGGATGATTAACCTTAAGAGCTTGAATAATTACTTTCCCTCTTTTGTTTTTTCTACCTGCTCGTCCACTGACTTGGGTCATTAGTTGGAATCCTCTTTCGGCGGCTCGGAAATCGGGAAAAGATAGTATTTGATCGGCACTCAGTACACCGACTAAACCAACATTGTCAAAATCAAGGCCTTTACTCACCATCTGTGTACCTACCAAAATATCAATCCGCCCCTCTTCAAATGAACCTATAATCTGAGCATGCGCATTTTTTCCCCTTACCGTATCCAAATCCATTCGTGCAATGGTTGCATCTGGGAAATAGATCTTCAATTCATCCTCAATTTTTTCTGTCCCCAAACCATAAAGTACCAAAGTCTTATTGCCACAAGCAGGACACTCGTCAGGTATCTGCGCCTGAAAACCACAATAATGACATTTTAAGGCATTAAAACTTTTGTGATAAGTCAAACTAACATCGCAATGTTTGCATTCTGAATGCCAGGAGCAAGTGTTACAACGGTATATGGGTGCAAAACCTCTCCTGTTTTGAAAAAGAATCACCTGTTCTTGTCTCTTTAGGGCTTCTCCAATCTCTTCGAGTAATAGTTTTGAAAAGTGCTGTTGTTTATTCCTTTCTTTGAGATCTGCTTTAAGATCGGCTACTATTATCTCCGGCAGTTCAACCCCACCAAATCTTTCTTTCATACTCACCAAGCCATATTTTCCTTTTTTGCCATTGAGATAACTTTCGATAGCAGGTGTAGCCGTACCTAAAATGGTTTTCGCCTTATGTAAATGTGCCAGATAAATACCAGTATCTCTTCCCTGATACCTAGGATTAGGTTCCATTTGCTTGAAAGACGGATCGTGTTCCTCATCAATAACCACTAAGCCTAAATTCTGGAATGGCAAAAACAGTGCAGATCGTGGGCCAAGTACCAAAGGGTGCTTGTCATAAACCTTATTCCAAAGCTCTACCCTTTCATTATTATTCAACTTAGAATGATATACTGCTACATCATCCCCAAAAAACCTTTGCAATCGCTGAATCAATTGAGCGGTCAAAGCGATCTCTGGCAATAGATAAAGAACTTGTTCTCCTTTTTCTAATGCTTTGCGGATATACTCTATGTAAATTCTCGTTTTACCACTACCAGTAACACCATGTAGTAAAACCACATTTTTTTCTTCAAAAAAGTAATCAATCTCTTCTATAGCTTTGACTTGTTGATCTGACAAATCGGTAATTTGTTCTAAGTCTTTCTCATAAGAACCTATTCTACTTATTTCTTTTTGATACAGCTCAAAAATTCCCTTTTTCACCATAGCATGAATGACACTACTGTCTACTTTGGCTTTCTTAATCAAGGCCGTCCGTTTGATGGGGTCCAGGCCATCTTTTTGCATTTGCAAAAAAGCCATCAAGCTTTCCAGTTGTCTATTCGCTTTATTGACTTTATCAAAAGCTTCAATCAAAGTATCGGGTTCACTACGATAAGGCTCTTGTAAACGAACACAATAAATCTGCTTAGGCTTGTATTTTTCTTTTAAATCCTCTTTCAGATAAATGATTTGTTTTTCAATTAACTTCTTGATGACCGGATATACATTCTTTTGATTGAGGATTTTGCGGACTTCTTCAATAGGTAGTTCATTTTGTATGGTTAGTGCCTCAGCTATCAGGTATTCCTTATCGTTTAGGTTTGAAAAATCGTCTCCGGCAATGGGACTTAAGGTTAAAATTGTTTCGCTACTTAGTTTAAGATTGGCTGGAAGTGCTGCATTCATTACCTCTCCTATCGTACAGCAGTAATAACTGGCAATCCATTTCCACAATTGAAATTGTTCTTTAGTTATAATGGCTTGCTCATCCAAAACACCTAGGATCGCTTTGGCTTTGTATTGTTCTGGTGCTTTATTATGCACTTCCACCACCAAGGCAGTATAATGTTTGTTGCGACCAAATTGTACTTCCACCCTGATTCCAAACTTGACATTTTGTATCTCTTCCTCTGGAACGTAATAAGTAAACATTTTGGGTAGAGGCAAAGGCAAAATCACCGATGCATAGGTTTGCGTTGTGGTCGTGGTATGTAATGAGCTTTGTTTCAAATTCCTATTTGTTTGTGCGTTTATAGCCTAAAGTAGGTTAAATTTAACCAAATGGTGCTGTTAGTTCCCTTTTTGACGATAACCTGGCTCTAGTGTAGTGTGTAGTGGCCCTCTACACACTACACCAAAACGATTATTTTCAAATAACTACTACAAAGTCCGTAATCATCAAGTTTAATTCTGTTAAGTGGTTGGACAAAAATAAGTAGTGTTTTTGTCCAACCACTTAACCACTAAAGTAATTCAGTAGCTAAATTTTTACAGCTTCTAAGAGAACTACAGTTTTTACTTTTAAGTTCTTTTAATAACAGATTGTTTTGTTTTTTTGTTAAATTGATATTCCTTGTTTAAATCAAACGAAAAACTATATGGGCATCCCCGCTTCTTTATGGCAATTGCAAACATTAGATCCTGTCTCTGCATTAAATCCATATACTCAACAAATACACAATGCAGCACAGTTTATTGCACTAATGGGCAATTCTTATCTTCCCAAAGAAGCAGACGATTCTCACACCAATATAGAATGGGTCAATCACATTGGAGGGCTAATTGGTCACGAAATTCATTTTGAAGATCATGCTATCAGGTTGGGATTGGTATATCATCCCTTTGAGTTGCACCTATATGATCAAAATATGGATTCGATCGATTACATCAATCTAGAAGGATCTACAGTTGCAGAAGGTATGGAATGGTTGAAAACTCAGGTTATCAACCTGGGTGGTCAGGCTGATCAACTCCAACCCATCCAACATTATGTGCTACCAGAACATGAACTTCAAAAAGGGGGTAAGTTTTATT
>JBCBCD010000652.1:0-4567 GCA_038530915.1 Bacteroidota bacterium | reverse complement strand
GTTGTGGGATTATAAAAAAAATGTATTTTTGTGAAATCAATTCCCACAACTTATTGATTGTTAAGGAATGATAAATTCTAACAAAAAACAAGACAATATATTTTTTCATATGTATAATTATTTTATTCATCTTGCTGCAAGCTTCCTCAAAAGTTAATTTCAAAGGCTTCAAAATTCACTTTAATACCATTATATTTCGCTTACTTTTATTTCTAAAAAGATAATTATGCAGTCATTGGATCTTTCTACGTATCAAATTCATGTAGGCGATATTTGGCAAAAGCTTGAAATATTTCTTAAAGACAATAATTATTCACAACATATAGTCATTGTAGATGAAAATACTGAAAAGTATTGTTGGCCCATTTTACAAGAAAAACTATCAGATGTAGCCTTCGAAATAATCAAAATTCCTGCAGGCGAATTGTACAAACACATAGGTACCTGCCAAGAGATTTGGGCTCAAATGATGAATAACAAAGTGGATAGAAAAGCACTTTGTATCAACCTGGGCGGTGGTGTTATTGGTGATATGGGCGGCTTCTGCGCTTCAACCTACAAAAGAGGAATTGATTTCATACAAATGCCAACCACTTTACTGTCACAAGTCGACGCATCAATTGGTAGTAAGTTGGGTATTGATTTTATGCAAATAAAAAATAGCATTGGTTTATTTAAAGATCCCAAAGCTGTATTCATCGATCCTATTTTTTATAACACCTTATCTCCCAGGGAACTAAGATCGGGCTTCGCAGAAGTAATCAAACACAGTTTGATTAATGATGCAGAACAATGGGCTACGCTATCAAAATTTGAGAAACTTAATGAGATTGATTGGAATAAGCATCTTATTCCATCTCTAAAAATCAAGCAAAGAATCGTCGAGGAAGATCCTTTTGAAAAAGGACTCAGAAAAGCACTCAATTTTGGCCATACCATTGGTCATGCAGTAGAAGGCTTTGCATTGGAAACAGACACCCCTTTATTGCATGGTGAAGCTATTGCCATAGGAATGATTTGTGAAACCTTCCTCTCCCATGTAGAAATTGGCTTAAGTGAAATAGAAGTAGTGCAAATTAGTCGATTCATTTTGAATATTTATGGCCACCATCCGTTGTCTTCTGCTAATTATGAAATATATTTAAAGCTTATGCAGAACGATAAGAAAAACGAAGGTGCTCAAATCAATTTTTCTTTGATTCCTAAAATAGGAAAGGTCAAAGTAAACTGTACTTCCAGTCAAGAGCAAATATTGAGAAGTTTCGAGTTTTATAATGATTTGGCAAGCGTTTTAGCTTAAGCGATTTATCAGGCTTGCTGGCTTGATAAATCGTTGCACAACAATCTATGCTTCTATAAAGTTTTTTATCTTTGAATGCATCATTAATTGGATTATCAAAACTATTCGTATGAACATTTTTGGGCGGATTTGGAATTGGATGGTTAATTCAACCGATAATAAATATCATAAGTTCATAGTCAAAAACATTTGGCGAATTACCCTTTTGGGTATAGTCGCTGTTTTAATATTTTTTGTAGCGCTGTCTTTTTCTGACTTACCTTCTGTCAAACAATTGGAGAATCCAAGATCGAAGGAAGCTACTCTAATATATGGTATTAATGGAGAAATCATTGGTCGATCTTATGATGAGAACAGAATTCCTGTAGACTTCCAGGATCTTTCTCCAAACCTTGTTAATGCTTTGATTGCCACAGAAGATGAAAGGTATCGCGAGCACTCTGGCATAGACTTTCAAGCACTAAGCAGAGCATTGGTCAAAACACTGATTCTCCAGGATGAGAGTTCAGGTGGTGCCAGTACAATTACTCAACAATTAGCCAAGCTTTTATTTACAGGTCAACGCGCAAATAACTTTACAGAACGTGTTTTTCAAAAATTAAAAGAATGGATTATTGCTGTTCGATTGGAGCGTCGCTACACTAAAGAGGAGATCCTTGCGATGTACCTTAACAAATTCGACTTTTTAAATGAAGGTGACGGTATTCGATCTGCATCGGAAAATTATTTCGGAAAACCACAAGATTCTTTGGAAATACAGGAAGCTGCCGTATTGGTAGCTATGTTGAAAAATCCTACACTATACAATCCACTCAGAAACGAGACAACTAAAAAACGAACCCTACAAAGAAGAAATGTTGTTATGAACCAGATGGTAAAAAACAACATGCTCTCACAGAAAAAATACGACGAGCTTAAGGAGTTACCTCTGGGAATCAATTTCAGTAGAAAAACGCATATTGATGGTATTGCTACTTATTTTCGTACAGAGACAAAAAAAGATGTAAAGAAAATACTGAGCCAGCAAGAATATAGAAAGTCAGATGGCTCTGTTTACGATATTGATAAGGATGGACTCAGAATATTTACAACCATCGATCCTCAAATGCAGGAATTGGCCGAACAGGCAATGGTAAAACATATGAAAAGAATCCAGGGTATTTTTGATCGCCATTGGAAAAACCTGGATCCATGGACCTATAAAAATAGAAATAGTGAAAATGATATTTCAGTAGAATATCGGCAAAGAATTCTCGACCGTCTGGTCAGGGAAACCAAACGATATGAATCGCTTAGAAAGAACATCTTATTAGCCAATATTAATCAACTGCGCAAAGAATTTCCAAAGGTAACTTTCCATGGTGACGACAGAGAAGTTGTTAGAATGATGGATGAAAGAGCTCGTAGAGGATACCTTAATGATCTTGTAGTACAAAAAATAATAAGCTCAGAAACGGCTAATGCTTACAGAAGAATCATGAAAAGCTCCACTTTTCAAACCACCATTGATCAATGGAGCAAGCTTCAAGAAGCTGTAAAAAAAGACTTCAATAGTAAAACAAATATGAAAGTCTTTACTTATGAAAATGCCAGCTTTGAGAAAGATACAAGCATGACACCTCTTGATTCTATTAAATATCATCGCAAGTTTTTACAAACAGGTATTATGGCTGTAGACCCTGCTACAGGATATGTAAAAGCTTGGGTAGGCGGAATCAATTACAAGTATTTCAAATACGATCATGTTAGAACAGATCGTCAAGTAGGTTCTACTTTCAAACCCTTCGTTTATGCTACAGCAATTGCTTTACAAGGTATTTCTCCCTGTTTCAAGGTGCCAGATGTACAACAAAGTATAGGTCCTGGTGATGGACGATTCTATTTAGAAGAACCCTGGACACCAGACAACTTCAATGAACAATTCACTGGTGAGTTGTTTACCCTTCGAAGAGGGCTCCAAAAATCTAAAAATACTGTCTCGGTTTATTTGATGAAGCAACTAGGAGATACACAACCGGTTAGAGGTTTGGTTGAGAATATGGGTATTCCGATTAATAAAAAACACTCCAATGGACAATTAAGAGTACCTAAAGTACCATCTATCTGTTTGGGTGTATCTGATTTGACAGTACATGAAATGACCGGAGCTTACTCTACTTTTGCCAACAATGGTATACATGTAAAGCCTACACATATTATGCGCATAGAGGATAAGAATGGAACCGTAATTTATCAGCATATTCCTGAAGACAGAAGAGCTTTACCAGAAAATGCGAACTATGTTATGGTTGACATGTTAAAATCTGCGGCAGGTAATTTGTGGTCAACAACTACTCAAAAAGGAGGAAAGACCGGTACGACCAATGACTTTGTAGATGGTTGGTTCATGGGGATCACTCCTGATCTGGTAGTTGGTACATGGGTAGGTGGTGAAGACAAATGGATTCGTTTCCGTTCGCCAAATTTAGGCCAGGGATCAGCGATGGCTAAGCCTTTCTTCAATGAATTTATGAGATTGTTGGAAAACACAGAAGGAGTTGATTTTGACATGACAAAAAGATTCTATCGTCCACCAGGCAGCCTTGGTATTGAATTAGATTGTAGTAAATACGAGCTAGATGGTCTTGGACCCAATGAAGAAATGTTTGAAGAAGAATTTGAAGAGGATCAATTCGGCGATGAAATGTATTTTGAAAATCAAGGAAATAACAATAACAATTAATGAAACCATTCCAAATAAACATGATCAATGCCCTTGTGCTTATCGCTATGGGCTTGTGGGGTTATTTTAGTGCAGTAGATCCATCTCCAACAGCTTTTATTCCGGTTGGATTTGGAGTTGTTTTTTTACTCCTTACTCCATCTTTTAGAAAAGAAAATAAGGCGGTTGCTCATATTGTAGTATTGCTTACTTTGCTCTTAATCATTGCATTATTTATGCCATTGAAAGGTGCTTTGGGTAGAAATGATACTACTGCCATAGTGCGAGTAGGTTTAATGCTAGCTACTTCTGTAATAGCAATGATCATTTATGTGAGAAGCTTCATAGCAGCAAGAAAAGCAAAGGCATAGTTCAATGAAATTGCCTAAAGTTCAATTTTAGCAATATTGATTGTGACATTTACCATAGACAGACTATTTTTAGGCTTTACAGTTTAACTAATAGCTCTAAAACCGTTTAAGGGATGAATCGCATTCATTTGTTGCTACTGGGATTGGCTTTACTATTAAATGCCTGTCTTCCATATCAAGAAGAAGACTTTTCTG
>JBCBCD010000651.1:0-4522 GCA_038530915.1 Bacteroidota bacterium | reverse complement strand
CGATCTCCATTACCGCACATTCTCCAATGTCAGTAGTGGGAATACGAGATACAAATTCAGTTGGAATACCATAATTGGCCAAAGAAACTGCAACATTGCTTTCACCTCCACCATAAATAACTTCAAACTGGCTGGCTTGTGAAAAGCGCTTAAAACCAGGAGGAGTCAGGCGAAGCATAATTTCACCAAATGTTACTACTTTTTTCATTTTCGCTATATGTTTTTAATCTTCTAATTCAAACCAAAAAGGTTAGGCAACCACATTGAAATTGAGGGGATAAAGGTCACCAGCAACAAAATAAGTACCATGGTGATCAATAAGGGCATTAACGGTCTTATGACTGATGAAACGGAGATCTTTGCCACTCCACTTCCCACAAACAAGATGGTTCCTACAGGTGGCGTACACAGACCAATACATAAGTTAAGCACCATGATGATACCAAAATGCACGGGATGCATACCCAGCTCCATGACAACCGGTAAAAAAATGGGGGTGAATATTAGAATAGCCGGAGTCATATCCATAAATGTACCTACAATCAAAAGCGTAAGATTAATGATGATGAAGATCGCAATAGGACTACTCACTTTATCTAACAAAAAACTCGTCATCAACTGTGGAATACTTTCGAAGGAAAACAACCAGGACATGGCCATGGAAGTACAAATTAAAAACATGACTATAGCTGTAGTTTTCGCACTATTTAAAAGGATTTCAGGCACATCCTTTATGGTAATGGCTTTATAAACGAAAGCCAGTATACCTGCATACAACACAGCTACTCCTGCTGCCTCTGTTGCAGTAAATACCCCTGCTACTATCCCACCTACAATAACAACCAGTAACATCAAGGAAAAGAAGGAACTTCTAAAGTCTTTCCATACCTTGGAAAACGCAACCCTCTCTCCTCTTTTGAACTTACTTCTACGTGCCACTACTGCTATCACCACCATCAAAGCCAAGCCTACTAAAATACCTGGTAAGTATCCGGCAATAAATAAAGCAGCTACCGATGCTGCTCCTCCACTCGCCAATGCATAGACGATCAATACATTACTGGGCGGAATCAATAAGCCTGTCGTCGAAGAGGTAATATTAATGGCTGCACTAAAGGGTCTTGGATAGCCTTCATCCTCCATTCTATCTGTCATAATACTTCCAATTGCTGAAGCAGCTGCCACCGCTGAGCCTGAGATGGCTCCAAACAACATAGCAGCCAATACATTTACAAAGGCCAAGCCTCCAGGCAAACTTCCCACCAAGGATTTGGCAAAATTGATGAGTCGATTGGCAATCCCTCCCCGATTCATTATTTCTCCAGCCAGTATAAAAAAAGGAATGGCTAATAAAGCAAAGCTGTCAATCCCGGTGGTCATTCGTTGACAAACTGTTGTAATGCCCGGCATGAAAGCGATATTGAGCAAAATAGTAATGGTAGTAGAGATTCCAATGCAATAAGCTACCGGAAGTCCATAAGCCAATAGAGAGAAAAAACTAATGAATAATACTAATATGCTGATTAATTCTATACTCATGATAAAAGGATTTTAGGCCTGTACTTCTGTTTCTTCTTCATTAAAAATGTTGTACAGTGAATAAAAGACAATCAATAAGCCGCTAAGTGGAACAATGGCATAAACTATTCCTAATGGAACGTTCAATACGGAAGATTTTTGCCCCAGTGACAAGGTTAGGTAAACCAGATTGCCCCCTCCTATCACCATAATGATTAAAGCAAATAGCAGCATGAGCACCTCAATAACTACTTTACGCCTTTTCTTTTGCTGTTCGGGAAGTTTATTGAGCCAAAAATCAATGGCCAAGTGACCTCTTTGTCCATTGAGGTAAGCCGTTCCGAGGATGGCCAACCAGATCAAAGCAAAGCGGGCAAACTCCTCGGTAAAAGAGCTTGAACGACCAACAACATATCGCGAAAAAATTTGCCAAAGCACATCTAAAACCAGCAGGCCAAAAATACCCACCAGGAAATATTCGATTATTCTGTTTATAGATTGATAGATCTTTTTCATAAGCTTATTGTATTGCGTCAATTAAAGCCTTCATCTTGGGATCTTGAGAAAATTTATTCAACACTTTTTCTGTTTTTTCAGAAAAAAGAGATTTATCCGGGATAATAACTTCTACTCCGGCTTCATCTAATTTTGCCATACAATCTTCTACTGATGCCTGCCAATATTGTTTTTGTGAAGCGACAGAACGCATAGCCGCATCTTTGACCCACCCTTTTTCTTCTTCTGTCAGATTGTCCCAAAATTTAGTGCCGACTACCAGTACATCAGGAATAGAAGTATGCTCGTCCAGGGTGTAGTATTTACATACCTCAAAGTGATTGGAAGAAACAAAGGAAGGCGGGTTGTTTTCTGCACCATCCATAACTCCTTGTTGTAACGCAGTATACAATTCGCCATAAGCCATAGGAGTAGCGGAGCCTCCCATTGCATTGACCATGTCTACCGACATTTGATGGTTCATTACCCTTATTTTTAATCCTTTTAAGTCTTTGGGTGTTCTTATCGCTTTTTTTGTAGTGTAAAAACTGCGGCTTCCTGCATCGTAAAAGCAAAGTCCCTGTAAAAGATAAGTGCGACTACTATTGAGTAAACTTTCGCCAATTTCTCCTTCTAATACTTCGAATAGATGAGTTCTATCTCTGAATAGGTAAGGAACACCGAGGATTTCATATTCGGGTGAAAAACTAGCCATTACAGCAGCACTCACTTTGGTCATTGCCACACTACCTATTTGAAGCAATTCCAGCATTTCTCGTTCACTTCCCAATTGTCCATCAGGAAAAATCTTTACTGCCAATTTCCCATTCGAGTTTTGAGCTACCAATTCCTGAAAATCTACCATTCCCAGGTGGACGGGGTGAGTAGTGGGTAGTGTGTGGGCTAAATAGAAAGTTTTGGTTTGAGAGATTTGTTCACAACTTCCCAAGGTGATGATAGCTAAGGCCCAAAAGCATAGGATTTTCAATCTTTGCATCTCCATCTTTTTTAAAAGTCAAAGAAATTTTTGGCATTGCGATAGCAGATGTTTTCTACCATTTCACCCAACCAATTCATATCGTTCGGTAGCTCTCCATTTTCAACATCCTCTCCAATTAAGTTACACAGAATGCGTCTGAAGTATTCATGCCGAGGGTAAGACAAAAAGCTACGACTATCCGTCAACATTCCAATAAATCGACTTAGCAAGCCCATATTGGATAAAGTATTGATTTGTTTTTCCATCCCATCCTTTTGATCGAGAAACCACCAGGCAGATCCCCACTGTACTTTACCTGCTATACTTCCATCATTGAAATTGCCTGTCATGGTAGCAAATACTTCATTATCGGCAGGATTGAGGTTGTACAAGATGGTTTTGCTTAGTTGATCTTCCTCATCCAACCTATTGAGGAAAGCGGCCAAAAACTCAGCTTGAGAATAATCCCCTATAGAATCACAACCGGCATCAGCCCCAATGGAATTCAGTAATCTTTTGTTGGTGTTTCTTAAGGCTCCTAAATGCAACTGCATTACCCAGCCTTTTTCATGGTACATTTTTGCTAAATGATGCAATAGACCTGACTGATATTGTCTGCTTTCCTCAGGCGAAATGGCCTCATTATTGAGCTTCTTGAGCAATATATTGTTCAATTGAGTTTCCGTAAAATCATCTGAATACAAGTGACTTAATCCATGGTCAGACAATCGACAACCCATTTCATGGAAATACTCCACTCTTTGTTTTAAAGCTTCTAATAAATGAGTAAAGTTATTGATCTCGATTTGAGTAATTTCTGATAGCTTACTTAGGTATTGCTGGTAATTAGGATGTTGGATTAGGATGAATTTGTCCGGACGAAAAGTGGGAAGAACTTTTATTTCAAATTCGCTATTCTTTAAAGCATGGTGAGCTTCCAAAGTATCTGTTGGGTCATCTGTTGTACAAAGGCTCTCCACCTTCATCTTTCTTAACAAGTTTTGAGTAGAATAAGCTTTTGATAGCAGCATTTCACGACTCGAAGCATAGACTTCAGATGCTGATTTAGGTGACAACAAAGTATCAATATTAAAATACCTGCTCAATTCCAGATGTGTCCAATGATACAAAGGGTTACGCATGGTGTATGGTACTGTATGAGCCCACTTATCAAACTTTTCTTCATCTTTAGCAGCTCCGCTGATGTAGTGTTCTGCTACCCCATTAGCACGCATGGCTCTCCATTTGTAATGATCACCATACAACCAGATTTGAGTAATGTTATCAAACTGTTTATCGGTCGCAATCTCTGCTGGCGACAAGTGGTTGTGATAATCAATGATGGGTAAGTTGGCGGCATGTTCGTGGTAAAGGTATTGTGCAGCTTTTGACTTCAATAAAAAGTCTTCAGTAATAAATTTTGTGTTGGTTGCCGTATATGAGTTGCTCATAATTTCTAATGTTTTTATTGCTCATCTCTCGTTTGTCATGCTGTCATGTTGTTATGCTATTATGTTGTTATGCTGCTTA
>JBCBCD010000650.1:0-4569 GCA_038530915.1 Bacteroidota bacterium | reverse complement strand
GCCAAAGCTTTTCATTTCTTCAGTTGATGAAAAAGACATGGGTAATGGGTATTTAGCTATTACAGTTACGGTTGGTAATGAGCGTATGATTCCAACACACTCATCTCACGATATCAAGAACAAGATTACCAGACCAGATTACATCAGTATAGAAGGTGTAGAAGTGGTTTCTGGCATGAGGGTATTGAATATTGATAGAAATGAGACAAAAGAACAAGTTTTTGAACCTAAAAAACTAGCTGTTCCTAATGTTCCTGGTTTAGGCTCAGCAACTGTTCGTTGGATTGTAAAGCGCAAATCCAATCAGAACTATTCAATAACTGTGGATAGTGCCAAGGGAGGAGTAATTAGACAATAGTTAACAAAGAGCTTGTGCAACTGCAGTTGCACAAGCTCTTTGTTTTTCGGCGGTTGTCGTATTTCTTACACCTTACAATCATCAAACATAGGTTAAACCAAAACAATAATACTTATGTTAGAGTGTGCTAAAGAAGTAGTTAGAAGACAAAACCGAGATAAACATGAAGTCATGGCCAATACTCATTTTAATTGCATTGAGTTGGATGTTTGTTGAACAGGAGCTTCCTCAAATGGAGGAAATTTGTAATAATGCAATAGATGATGATGGTGATGGCTTAATTGATTTAAACGATCCGGACTGTGAATGTCCACCTTTCGAGCCCATCTCACTCATTCCCAATCCATCCTTTGAAGACCAAGACTGTTGTCCTAGCACGATTAGCCAAATGGACTGTGCTACAGGATGGCGTCAAGCATCTGAAGCGACTTCTGATTATCTGCATACTTGTGATTGGTTAGGTTGGTCAGGACTTGAGCCACCTCTACCTTTTCCAGACGGAGAAGGAATTGCAGGATACCGAGATGGTAGATTTACAGGCCCTGACGCACAGCACAATTGGAAAGAGTACATTGGTGCTTGTTTGCTTGCTCCTATGAAAGCAAGAGAAAAGTATCGCATTAAATTTCATCTGGGTTTTACCTATGAAAATAACTCTCCCCCTGTCACCGTAGTTTTTTATGGGACAACAACCTGTGATAGCCTTCCTTTTGGAGTTGGAGATCAAAATTTTGGCTGCCCGACGAATAACCAGGCATGGGTCTTGCTGGACTCTGTACAGGCTAGTGGTGTTGAGGAGTGGATTGTTACAGAAGTAGAATTGAATCCGAGAGAGGATATAAATGCTATAGCTATCGGTGCTCCTTGTAGGCCTTTCTTTTGGCCCTATGAAAATTACTACTTTGTTGATAATTTGGTTTTAGCAGAAGAAAAATTCTTCACTTTTGCCATTTCCGGTACAGGTTCGGCTTGTAGTGAAAATTATAAACTATCGGTTCCTGATATTTTTGAAAATAGCTACCAATGGTATAAAGACGGTATTGCACTAGTAGGAGAAACCAGTAATGAAGTAATAGTAGGTAAAAATCAGGGGCGATATCAAGTACAAGTTATTAACGGAACAGAATGTCAGGTGACAGAACCTTTTATTCATAGTGTACCAGCAGATTATGTTGTTGATGAAAAGACGATTTGTGAAGGCGAGGCGTATCCGTTGGGCAACCAAATGCTCAGCCAGGCAGGGCAATATATGGATACTTTAATTTCAAGTCAGGGCTGTGATAGTATTGTAACTGTTTACCTGGAAATACAAAGCAACACGCGTACGGCATCGGAAGTAACCATACTTAAAGGACAATCCTATGAGTTAGGTGGGAATGTATTTGATAGAGAAGGTAATTTTACTGTGACTATTCCTTCTTCAAATGGATGTGATAGTATAATTGACTTAACCATCAAGTATGTCGAAGCATTTATACCCAATGCTTTTTCTCCCAATGGAGATGGCATTAATGATTATTTTACGGTACAAGGAGGAGAGGGCTTATCCAAGTTGATCAGCTTAAAAGTCTTTGATCGTTGGGGTAATATGGTGTACATCAAGGAAAATACAGCTATTGGTACTAATCAAGGTTGGGATGGCAATTATCAGGGACAACAATTAGAAAATGGGACCTATATATACCAAGCCATCATAGCTACTTCTGATGGAGAGGAAAAAATAGTTAGTGGAGCAGTGGCTTTGATAAGATAGCAAGTTCATGGCATACGCCATGAACTTGCTATCTTGTTACTTAAAAAGATTATCATTCTTTATCCCTTCAATCTGATTGACCATATCTCCATAGATCATTTTCTGTGCACCAGGTCTTAAGACAAAATCGTGAGGGAAGCCCAATTCTATATTTGAAACTTCATCCAATCTTTTCATTTGTTCGGTAGTTAGCACAACATCGACAGCACCGAGATTATCTTCTAGTTGATGTAATTTTCTGGCACCTATGATCGGCATTACTCCTTTGTGCAGCAACCAGGCAAGAGCAAGTCTTGCAGGAGAAATACTTAGTTCAACGGCTATTTTTACTACTTCTCTTACGATACGTTCATTGCGATCATTGAATCGATAAGACGTTTTGGCTTCATTTCTGGTACCACTAATGTCTTCATTTAAGTATTTCCCAGTAAGGATACCTGTGGCTAGAGGTGACCAAGCCACAACACCCAGGTTGAGATGTTTGGACATTGGTAAAAGGTCGCGTTCCGGAGCGCGTTCTGTAAGATTGTATTCAATTTGATTGACGATAAAAGGAGTCAATGCGTGCTCATTTGCCCATGTGTTGGCCATGGATACTATCCAGGCAGGTGTATCCGAAATACCGATATAGAAAACTTTGCCTTGGCGTACCAAATCATCTAAACTTCGCATTACTTCTTTAACAGGCGTAGTGAAATCCCAGGCATGTACATAGAGAACATCTATATAGTCGGTCTTCAGACGCTGAAGGCTCTTTTCTACAGATTGGATTAGGTTCTTTCTGTGATTGCCTGACTTGTTAGGATTGTGAGTTGTATTAGACAAAGTATATTTTGTGGCTAAAACGATGTGATCACGATCAGCCTGGATTAAATCCGATAAGATGATTTCACTAGACCCCTCAGTGTAGACATTGGCCGTATCAATGAAGTTGCCACCAGCTTCTAAAAAAGCATCAAAAATGGCTTTGCTTGTTTCTTGTGAAGAACCCCAACCCCAGTCCTCTCCAAAGGTCATTGTCCCTAAACATAAAGGAGATACTCTCAGGCCGCTGTTGCCAAGTAAACGATATTTCATAATGGTAAAAGGTTAGATTAGTAAGTATGCAAAGGAAACATCATGAGGTTTATGTAAGTTTTGAGGCAGTATATCCCCTTGTATTCTCCTGATTTGACACAATACGTAAATAGTGCTATATTGCAAGTAATTAATCCGGTTATATATACTTAAAACTAAACCAGTTATGAAAAAAAAGTATGCAGATTTGCATCTGCACCCTTCGACAAAGGCTTTTCTAACCGAAGAAAATGCTCTAGATAAAAAAGATTGTTGGCATACTTTCGATATTATTCCTATTGCCAACGAATTAGACAGCCAATCTAATCTAGATCAAATTACAAAAGGAAACGTTCATTTATCCATTGCTGCTATTATTCCAGGTGAGCGAGCATTTTTTAAATCACCAAGGATCAATTTCTTTGGTGCCATACTTGCTGATGCCAGTGACAACTTTATTTTGAAAATTGCTCGTAATAAAATCTCTTACTTGCAATTATTAAATGCTGAAATTCAGCATTTAAAGAAATCTGTTGATGAAATAGACCTTGAAAGAAATGGAAGAGATACAGTACAAATCATCAACCACGTAGGAGAGGCTACTGAAGATGACAAGTCCTATTTAATATTAGCCATAGAAGGAGGACATGCTACCTCTCTAAATAGTGATGACGGAGACGTCAACCACCTAGAGGGTTTGGAAAAGATGTTCAAATCTCATCATCGCTTTTTGTATCTTACCTTAGCTCATCTGGCAGATCAAGGTAAAAACTATTTATCCAACCATACTTTTGGAACTTATTTCCTTAAGAATAAAGGCTTTCGCCCGCAAAGAATTGGCATTTCTGTGGATGGATTCAACGCAATAGATCTTTGCTATAAAAATAATCCGACCGTATTGATCGATATCAAACACATGAGTTTGTTAGCAAGAAAGCAATTTTATGTATATCGAAAAAAGCAAAATTATAAACATCCTTTGATTGCCTCTCATGTGGCGGTAACTGGAAGGTCTTGGGATGATTTTCTTACAACTCAAATCGGATCTCCTTTTTTCAGAGGCAAAAACAAAGAATGGATAGTCGTTACGCACAAAAGACCAAGAGGCATTGGTAAAGGGAATAAATGGCACGAGCAAACTTACTTCAACCCATGGTCTATTAATCTTTTTGATGAAGATATTTTAGAGATTTATCAATCGAAAGGGATTATCGGATTGATTTTAGATAGAGGGATCTTGGGGTGTGTCAAAAAAAGAGATCTAAGAAAAATTAATGAATATGAGCAGTTAGTTATTGATGGAAAGGTAGAAGCAATAAGAGAAGAGAATAAATTTACACGAGGATATTTAAAACGCACGCAAGAGTTTTTCAATAGTAAAGAATATTTCAATCTCACCTTT
>JBCBCD010000649.1:0-4576 GCA_038530915.1 Bacteroidota bacterium | reverse complement strand
CAAGGCAGCATGTTTTTTGTTGCCTTGAACATTAGAAATATTATAATCAGAAGAGACATTTACCCCATTGGTTTTAGTGACAAAGATATTGGCATTGTTATTGCACTCACCACTAGCAGGAGCAAAAGTATAGGCTACCGTATTGTCTTCAAAGTCTTCAAACAAAAGGGTAGTCTGAGACATAACCATACAGGTCATACCCATTAGACTTAGGAGTAGAATTGTAGTTCTCATAGTAGTATGTTAAAGTTTAGTCTACGACTTATACTGAGGTATTGGTTGAATAATCAACCAAAAACATTTTGTTTTTAAACATAACAAAAAATCCAAACATTAACAATACCCTAAAGATATAATAGATTGATAGCGAGTTTAATTCTTTAGAAACCTGGCCGTTTGTTTATTTCCATTATTCACCAACGTGACCAGATAGTGTCCTGCTGGATAATTTGTTACATTCAACTGTAATATACGTTGATTCCCTGAGTAGGTTTCAAACATTAATTGTCCACTTAGATTATATATTTGAATGAATCCATTTACCGCTTCCTCATCACTCAATTGGATAAATAATTGATCATTGATCAAAGAAGAATGCAAAAGCAACTTGCTGGCAGAAAGTTGTATTTCGACAACTATTGCATCACTGTATTCATAAGAACCGTCAAAATCTACTTGCTTTAATCTGTAATAGTTGAATCCATTGAATGGCGACTCATCTGTGAACTGATAAACCTGAGGGATTAAAGTATTTCCTGCACCTAATACTCGACCTATTTCCTCAAATTGATTGCCGTTGTAAGAGCGTTCTATAGTTATATAATCATTATTTATTTCTGAAGCCGTTTGCCACTGAAGCTGTATGAAATCATTATCTTGAAATGCTTCAAATTGGGTCAACTCAATTGGAAGAAGTTGACAATTGGGAGAAGGAAGCGTAAGTACATTATCAGAAGTAGTCCAATTGGCAAGAGTAGTAATATCTGTCATCAAGTCAGTGAGAAAGCCATTGTCAATGTTTCCTAAATCAAGGCCATTTTCTAAAGTTGGTAAATCACCTGTACCATTGAATTTTACAGAAAAGCATATTTCATCTTCCATGACCATTCCATTAGGATCAGCTGTAGTAATATAAACCTCTTCTCCATCAATTGATAGGTTGGGAAGTGTCCCGCTTATGCTGCCACAGGTGGCTATTCCGCCGGTAAATTCTATTATAGACTCATCTGCAATTCCTTCTGTTGGGACGGTCCATGTAGCAATATTTTCACCAACACTGAATGTACTGTCTCCCGAATTCCACTCTTTATCTGTGAGGTAGTAAATACTGCCAGAAGGTAAATCTTCTGTGGCTCGGACCACTATCTCGTCCGGATCATCAGAATTGAAGCCTATTATCTCGATACAAGGTGGCAGATCATCATTGTCAATAGTTATGGTATGCGTATCTTCTAGTATAATGACTTTAGGACCAGTGGTAACGATTGTAAAACCGAGTTCTATGGTTTCATCTGTTTCGTTATCGGTATCTTCGACGATTGTTACAGGCACGGATTGAGTACCATCGGCAGTAAAAGTTAGTGCTTGATCGACAAATGTATAGTCAGTACCTCCCGCCTCAGCAGTACCCGTCTCGAGGTCAGCTACATTTACAATAACATCTACGCCCTGAAAATTGGTAAGATCTATGGTAATATTTTGAGTAGTGGACTCTTCTGTAACTGTTGAAGATGATTGAGTAAATGTTACAATGGGGGTAGGTGTACCTTCAATTTTAATATCATCAAAAGAAATATCTTCGTCATCAGCACTTAGGTTGGATATGGTAATCCTTAAATCTAAAAAATTACCTGTACCAGGGATACTGGCTGAAAAATTACTTAAAGTACTAGTAAGTGCAGTACCGTCTCCAATATTATCAGAATTGGTATCTACTCTGGGGTCGCTATCTGTTCCTCCAGAAGCTGCAAAAGTGATTAGTCGGGTATAGCCTACCGCATTATCCAACTTAGCTTCTACAATGACTTCTGAATTGTCATCCCAATCTTCCAAACCATCTGAAGCATCATCTTCAGCAAACAAACCCGAAAATGTAAGTCCGGTAAAGCCTTTCACATCGATGCTTGACCAGCTTAAAGTATAGCTCACACTTCCACAGCTAGAACCATCAGTATTTTGGGCAGCAAAATAGAAATTGCCTTGTACATTACTGATATTGTAACCCGTTGGGGGAGCTGCACTATTGATTCTATTCACGAATACAGTATTTCCATCACTACACTCTCCACTGATCGGATCAAAACTGTAGTCAAAAGTAGAATCTTCAAAATCTTCTAATAATATGGTAGTCTGTGATAGTAAAGTGCTGTAAGAAAGCACTAAACAGATTAGTGAATAGTATAATGTTTTCATCGGTCGTGAGATTTATCTTTTAATGTGTAAAATACTGATTTACAACCGATAAATTCGTATTTATGTGTTATTTGTAGGTTAATAATTTATATGTGAAGGGGGAAGGTTTAAACATGAGTTATTCCTTAATCCATTCCGTAGGAAAAGTCATTGGATCAAAACCCCACAAAGTAGGCAGAAGAAAGT
The DNA here is from genome assembly GCA_038530915.1 of Bacteroidota bacterium. Classification (GTDB taxonomy): domain Bacteria; phylum Bacteroidota; class Bacteroidia; order Chitinophagales; family Saprospiraceae; genus JANQPA01. The sequence continues at coordinate 1,978 of JBCBCD010000649.1, read as the reverse complement.
AAATAAGAGCAGTAATAATAATGATAGAGATAATATTCATCCAAATGCCTACTCTTACCATGTCTATGATTTTAAGATAACCCGACCCGAAGACGACTGCATTGGGAGGAGTAGCAACTGGTAACATGAAGGCACAGGAAGCTGCAATAGTGGCTCCGATCATAAGTACATATGGATGGATGCCAATCGCTAAAGCCAAAGGGGCAAGTATGGGGAGCAACATAGCAGTTGTAGCAAGGTTGGAAGTAATTTCTGTTAGAAAGTTCACAGCTGCAACCAAAACAAATAAGAGAATGATTAGGTAAACACCACTTAATAAAGTCAATTGACTACCTATCCATTCTGCCAAGCCTGAACTTCGAAAACCAGTAGCTAAGGCCAAACCACCACCAAAAAGTAGTAGAATACCCCATGGTAGGTTGACCGCTTCGCTCCAATTTAAAATGGCTCTTTTTTTATCTTTGGCAGCAGGAACGAGGAATAAGGCTATTCCACCCAGCATGGCTATTATGGTATCATCTATTGCGGGCAAAAACTTTTGCAGCAAAAAGGATCGGCTGATCCAAGCCAAAGCAGTGGCAATAAAGATGATTAAAACCATTCTTTCTTCATAGGTAATTTTTCCCATTTCATTCAATTGCCTTTGAATTTCGGGTCGCCCACCAGGGAAAGCGGTTACCTTAAGTTTAAATGCGTAATCGGTAAGGTATTTCCAACAAATGAAAAGCAAAACAATGGATAAAGGTAAACCCAAGACAATCCATTGTGAAAAAGTAATTTCAATACCATAAATATCTTGCACTATACCCGCTAAGACCAAATTTGGCGGCGTCCCGATTAGAGTCGATATCCCTCCAATAGAGGCACTGTAAGCAATGGCGAGCATCAACATCTTCCCAAATACTCTGGTTTCGTTTTCTATGGTATCAGGATTGTCTTTTAGTTGAGAAACAATGGCCATACCAATAGGAATCATCATGACAGAAGTAGCCGTATTGGATATCCACATAGATAAAAAAGCAGTAGCTATCATAAAACCCAGTACGATGCGTTTCATATTGGTTCCTATCATACTGATAATGGTCAATGCAATGCGTCTGTGAAGATTCCAACGCTCAATGGCTATTGCAATCATAAAACCACCTATATAAAGGAAAATATACCGGTGCCCAAAGGATTGAGTGGTCTCAGATAAACCAAGTGCGCCGGTTAGTGGAAATAGTACAATGGGGAGTAAGGAAGCTACAGCAATTGGAATCGCTTCAGTGATCCACCAAATAGCGATCCAAAATGTACTGGCTAATACAGCATGACCTTCAGGACTAAGTCCTTCTAAATGTACAAAATTTAATATTAAGATAAATAATAATGGACCTAAGACCAGACCGACTTGCTTACTATTCATTATGACAATATAAGAAAGAAATTCAATTAAATAGTGCACCACAGGCGCACTATTTAATTGAATTTCTTTCTCATTTTAATAATTTCCAGGAAAATACAGCAAGAATGGCACCTAAAAAAGGAGCCGTCAAATAAATCCATAAAGCAGTCAGGTTTCCATTCATTAATGCTGGACCCAATGAACGAGCTGGGTTCATAGAAGCCCCGGAAATTGGACCTGCAAATAATGCTGCCAATAATACAGTAAGGCCAATTACCAAGCCTGCCATCATACCAACTTCTTTGGAACCGGTAGCTACATTTATGATAACAAACATGAGTATGTAAGTAAGAAGAATCTCTAAAATAAAGCTTTGCGTAACACTATTTAGTGGTAGGGTCTCACCCAATGAACTGGCTTCCGGAAAAAGTAAAGTTAATGTCAGACTTGCCAAAATAGCACCAATGGACTGTGCTATTATGTAGGGTAGAATATCTTTAAATGGGAATACTCCGGCTGCCCAAAAAGCTACAGTTACTGCTGGATTGATATGAGCGCCTGATAAATCACCAATGGAATAAACCACTGCTGTTA
>JBCBCD010000648.1:0-4586 GCA_038530915.1 Bacteroidota bacterium | reverse complement strand
AGGAACAGATGCAGATCCCTACAAAGAAGAAACAATGATGGAAGAAGTATCTGATGCAGAAGCAGTTGAAGGTGAGGAGGCTACTGATACCGATGAAGGCGAGGAACACTCAGCAGGGGAAGAAGAGGGAGAAGGTCATGCCGAAGAGTCTAGAGAAGAGCATTAATACAAGCATGCTTTTCTAAAAACAAAGACGCAAAAATACTGTTAGAAAGTTGGACATAAAAAAGAGGGCATAAAGTATTTTTTGTGTATTCAAAAGAAATAAGCACAACAAACGATTTAGAATAATAATATAACTTATAAATTTTTCAGCGAAATGGCTAACGTAGCAACACAAACGCAGGATTTGGTAAAGGAGGATTTGCTGATAGAGGAGTTGGGTTTTGAAGATCATTTTCATGACCATCATCATGGGGATAAGTATCAGTCAAATTTTATAACTCACTATATTTTTAGCCAAGATCACAAGATGATCGCAAAGCAGTTTCTTATTACAGGGATGTTTTGGGCTGTAATTGGTGCTTTGATGTCATTGGTCTTCCGTTTACAATTGGGTTTTCCTGAGGAAAGCTTAGCTTGGTTGAAGCCGGTTTTAGGTAAGTGGATTGAAATTAATGATGCTGGTGTTGGTACTCTTTCTCAAGATTTCTACTATGCATTAGTAACTATGCACGGTACGATTCTTGTATTCTTTGTATTAACAGCGGGATTGAGTGGTACTTTTAGTAACCTTTTAATTCCATTACAATTAGGTGCACGTGACATGGCGTCACCATTATTAAACATGATGTCTTACTGGTTCTTCTTCTTATCAGGAGTTATTATGTTTTCATCTTTGTTTTTAAGTACAGGACCTTTCGCTGGTGGTTGGGTAGCATATCCTCCACTGAGTGCATTGCCTCAAGCCTCTTCGGGCTCAGGCGCAGGTATGACACTGTGGACATTGAGTCTTGTATTTTTTGTAGTATCGGTATTATTAGGTGGTATCAATTACATTACTACTGTATTAAACATGCGTACAAAAGGGATGAGCATGTGGAGAATGCCTTTGACAATCTGGGCATTTTTTATCACGGCGATTATTGGTCTATTGTCATTCCCGGTATTGGTTTCAGCTTTCTTGCTGTTGATGTTTGATAGAGGTTTAGGTACGAGTTTCTTCTTGAATGAAATATATATCGGTGGACAAGCTTTGGATCATGTCGGTGGTAGCCCTGTTTTATACCAGCACTTGTTCTGGTTCTTGGGTCACCCTGAAGTATATATAATCATCTTGCCTGCGATGGGGATTGTTTCTGAGGTATTGTCTGTACATTCCAGAAAGCCAATTTTCGGTTACAAAGCGATGGTCTATTCAATCATGGCAATTGCATTCTTATCATTCATCGTATGGGCACACCATATGTTTATGTCAGGTGTAAATCCATTTATCTCTAATTTCTTCGTAATCTTTACATTGATTATTGCTGTACCTTCAGCTGTAAAAGTGTTCAACTGGATTGCGACTTTGTATAAGGGTAATGTAAGATTGAATTCAGCGAGTTTGTTTGCGATTGGTTTCGTATCAATGTTTATTTCTGGTGGTTTGACAGGTATTTTCTTAGGTAACTCAGCTCTTGATATACAATTGCACGATACTTACTTTGTAGTTGCACACTTCCACATTGTAATGGGGGTTGCTGCATTCTTTGGTATGTTTGCAGGTATCTACAACTGGTTCCCTAAGTTATATGGTCGTTTCATGAACGAAGCGCTAGGTAAATTGCACTTCTGGGGTACGTTGATTGGTGCTTATGCTATTTTCTGGCCCATGCATTACTTGGGTATGGCTGGTGTGCCTCGTCGTTACTATAGCTTTGATGCTTTCGAAGCCTTCAGTCACTTTGAAGGAATGAATATGTTTATCACTGTAGGTGCGATTATTACTTTTGCCTTCCAGATAGTATTCATCGTTAATTTCTTCTACAGCATTTGGAAAGGTAAGAAGATGACTGAAAAGAACCCATGGAAAGCTACTACATTGGAGTGGACAGCTCCAATTGAAGCTACTCACGGTAACTGGCCAGGTAAATTACCAACAGTACAGAGATGGGCATATGATTATGGAAAAGATGGTAGAGAATTCATTCCTCAGGTTGAACCTGTAGGAGAGGATGAATCTCCCGCTCACTAGCTGAGAATGAAGGTTTAAAATCAAGATAACTAGCAAATTAGCTGGTTGCATCCAAATAAAAAATAAGGAGGCGATTCCTGAGAGTTGCCTCCTTTTAACTACCTGATAATAAAGTGGCAGTTAATACATCAAACGAAAAAGCAACTTCCATAAGCCTTATTAGGCAAAAGGTTTACGACTATAAGCTATTGGTTAAACTTCGCTTGTCTTTAACCGTAGTTTTCTCTTCTATTATGGCTTACCTCATCGCCAGCAATGGACAAGCAACTTTTATTTCTATCATTGTTCTTGGACTTGGTGGGTTTCTGATTACAGCTGCAGCAAATGCACTGAATCAGGTATTGGAAAAGGATTTTGATAAACTAATGACAAGAACGGCAAACAGACCATTGGCAGCAGATAGAATGAAAATTTCTGAGGCGGTAATGGCTGCTGGTTTCATGTCGTTGATAGGCATCACTTTATTAGCTTTGTTCAACCCATGGGCTTCTTTCTTGGGTACATTAGCTCTTTGTAGTTATGCTTTCGTGTATACTCCAATTAAAAGAATTTCACCAATTGCTGTTGTGGTAGGTGCCGTGCCAGGGGCCTTGCCTACTTTGATCGGCTGTGTAGCTGCTCAGGGTAGTTTGACCGCACTTGGTTTAGTACTGTTTGCCTTACAATTCTTTTGGCAGTTTCCGCATTTTTGGTCGATTGGCTGGCTAGCCAGAAAAGATTATGCAAGGGCAGGTTATAAAATTATGCCAACAAAGAGCAATGGTGAAACAGATGAAAATGTAGGCTTTCAGGCGGTGTTTTATACCTTGTTTTTGTATCCTGTTTGTCTATGGCTGTGGTACAATGGCTTCATCAGTGCAGTGACTTTGACTATACTGATAATGATGACACTGTCTTATTCTTATTTTTCCTGGAATTTTTTCAGAAAGATGGATAGAAAGGCGGCTTTAAAGTTGATGTTCTTTTCATTCTTCTATATTCCATTTTCTTTGATTTTACTTTATCTAGATACACTAGTTTAAATAAATAAATATGAGCGCAATCGTGGCGAATGAATATACTAGAAGTAGAATACATCCTAAGAAATTTGCACTATTTGTAGCGTGTGCAAGTATTTTGATGATGTTTGCAGCTTTTACGAGTGCTTATATCGTAAGACAGTCTGCTGGTAATTGGTTGGAGTTTAAGATGCCTGATCTGTTTTATTACAACACTTTGGTCATCTTATTGAGTAGTGTGACTTTGCAATTTTCTTATCAGGGATTTGTAAATGGTAAGAAAAAGCAATACCAAATTTTATTATTGATAAGTCTGTTATTGGGGTTTGCTTTTTTGGTATTTCAGTATCAGGCCTGGTTGGATTTAGTAAGTATTGGGATTGAGTTGACAACAAATCCATCCGGATCATTTGTGTACGTAATTTCAGGAATGCATGCGGCCCATATTTTAGGTGGAATAGCTGCAATAGTAATTGCTATTATTCACGCATTCGTTTTACCCTTTAAGGTATTGCCAGGAAGAAAGTTGAGGTTTGAGATGACTCTGATTTACTGGCACTTTGTAGATTTTCTTTGGATATATTTACTTCTCTTTTTTACACTTCAGTCATAGGAAGAAGGTAAAAAACAAAGGAGTATTTCTATATTTGTAACATTATTGTAAAAAACATTAGAGATAGTTATTTCCAGATCAAAAAATAGCGAGATATGGCAAATACAGAAGAAACTATAATCGAACACGAAGTAGATCACCACGATGCTACGCAAGACAATTGGTCGGGAGGAACCGAGCCATTCAAAGCCAGTTATGGTAAATTGATGATGTGGTACTTCCTACTTTCTGATGCATTCACCTTTGCAGGTTTCCTTATCGCATACGGTGCTTTGCGTTTTAGTAGCCCAACTTGGCCGGTACCTGATTTTGTATTCCAAACACACCCTTTCGGTGATACCAACCTACCACTGATTTTCGTAACTGTCATGTCATTCCTTTTGATCATCAGTTCTGTAACAATGGTACGTGCCGTGCAAGAGGGACACAGAGAAAATAAAAATGGAGTAGTATTTTGGATGTTGCTAACCATTATTGGTGGAGCAGGCTTCTTAGGCTGTCAAGCTTGGGAATGGAACAATTTAATTGGTCATGAGCACATGACTTTGACTACCAATCCATTTGGTACTCATTTAGTAGACGGTACTTATTTAGATGACGACCATGGTCATGCATATGCTGCCGGAGAGGAAGCAGAATCATTTGAAGCTGGTGAATCTTACTTGATTCATAAGCATGCAAATGAAGAAACTGGAGAAATGGAATGGGTACAACGTCGCTTTGTATTTGAAACAGAAAGTGGAGAACAAAGAATGGGACAACAAGAATTTGGTCCTACTGCCTTTGGTGCTTTATTCTT
>JBCBCD010000647.1:0-4588 GCA_038530915.1 Bacteroidota bacterium | reverse complement strand
CCTCTGTCTCGCTGAAGCGAGACAGAGGTAATCAATCAAATCATGCTTAAAAAGCATGCAGTGAAAGACTTCGTGACAGAAGAATTAATTGGTGCACTGTGTCTTTTCTTATGTAAAGAAGAAGCCAATACATTAACAGGTACTGCTATTCCGCTTGATGGTGGATGGACAGCACAATAAACGGATAGCATGTCTTCAAAGAAAAAACATTTGGCACTTGCTCTACAAGGAGGTGGTTCACATGGTGCTATAACCTGGGGTGTATTAGACCGACTATTGCAAGAACCAAGTATTGAGTTAGATGGTTTTAGCGGAACGAGTGCAGGTGCAATGAATGCAACAGTTTTGGCATGGGGATTACACAAAGGTGGAAATGAAGCAGCGAGAGAATATTTGTTTGAGTTTTGGAAAAAAGTAGCTGATCTCGGTAGATATTCTCCATTCAAACCCTCTTGGTTTGATCAATATTTTGGAGCTGGAAATATGGATTTTTCGCCAGCCTATCTATCATCAGAATTTTGGTCTTTATTCTTTTCTCCCTATCAATTTAATCCACTTAATTACAATCCTTTAAGAGATGTAATTGATGGGATAGTCGATTTTGAACAATTGCGCAAGTGTACAGTAACTAAACTTTTTGTATGTGCTACTAATGTAAGAAAAGGCCGTGCAAAAGTATTTACCTTAGATGATATATCAGTAGATGCAGTTATGGCTTCTGCCTGTCTACCTTATCTTTTTAAAGCAGTAACAATAGAAGGGGAAGATTATTGGGATGGAGGGTTTATGGGAAACCCACCTATTTATCCTTTGATTGATGGAGGTTGTAAAGACATTATGCTGGTTCAAATTAACCCCATTAATATCGATAAAACGCCTACCACATCTGTGCAAATTAAAGACCGTATTAATGAGTTGAGTTTTAATTCTACTTTGATGCTTGAAATGAGAAGGATTGCATTTATTGATAAACTGGTAGATCAGGGCATTACCTTGGATGGTAAACTCAAGGAAATATTTGTCCATTATATCAATCCCGAAGTAGAAGTACAAAATCTTAATGTTTCCAGTAAACTAAATACCAACTGGGACTTCTTATCTAAGCTGTTTGAAATTGGTAGGAAATATGCTGATGTATGGTTGCAGGAAAATTATGATAAGATAGGAGTAGAAACGACAATTGATTTGCACGAAACTTTTTTATAGAAAGGGGAAAAACTTAAGTAGCTGGACAAAGTAAGTAGTGTTTTTATTCTTTTTTGTCTAAAGATCTAAGAGTCTAAAGGTCTAACTAATAATGCTTTAAACCTTTAGACCTTCGACCTTTAGACAAAAAAATTACTTATCACTGCCTTCATCCAAAGAAGGGCGGTTATCACGATTTGCCAACTCCCATGCTGTAGCAAAAATAGCACGAGCACGTTTTTCCATAACATCATAAGCTATCTTATCAGGTGTATCTGTGGCCTGATGGTAATCTTCATGCGTACCATTGAAATAGAAAATTACCGGAATGTTATTCTTAGCAAAGTTATAGTGGTCTGAACGATAGTAGAACCTATTGGGATCATCTTTAGCATTGTATTTATAATCCATGTTCATTTCGGGAACATAAGTAGAACTTACTTTCTCATGTACATTGTGCAACTCTGTAGACAACATAGTAGACCCAATGATATAAACGTAATTGCGGTCATCCACATGATCTTCATCTACTCTACCAATCATGTCGATGTTTAAGTTGGTAATGGTTTTACCCAAATCAAATATAGGATCTTGATCGGTATAATATCTTGACCCAAGCAATCCTTTCTCTTCACCGGTTACAGTCATAAAGAGAATACTACGTCTTGGACGAACACCATCTTCTGCAGCTAAACCAAAAGCACTAACCAGCTCTAAAACACCCACTGTACCAGAACCATCATCATCTGCTCCATTATATACTTCTCCCCCGTTGATACCCACGTGATCGTAGTGAGCAGTTATTACTAAGATTTCATCTTTCAAATCTGTGCCTTCCAGAAAACCTAAAACATTGCTTGACGTAACGATCTTATTAGCCAATTTAACCTCAAGCTCTACAGAAGTTGTATAAAGTCCGCCCATAGGCTTACCTTTTTCACCATACTTTTCAATTGTAGCCATGAACTTGTCTGTGCTTTCGCCAAAAAGTTCAGCGATCTTAGAAGGAGAAGCCATTAATTGAGGGAAACCCTTTCCAACTTCAGTTTCTAAATCCATGCTTAGACGTGGTTTATTGACAAAACGACTTTTGTAGAACGGGAAGAAAGTTTTGAATTGAGATTCTGCTGAATAAGTAATAACTACAAATGCAGCTCCTTTATCTCTCAGAGCAGCAACTTTATTATTAATAGCTCTCATTCTCTGCCAATTGCTACGGCCATCATCAGCACCACCTGGTTCTCCGGCAAGCATTACTACACCTTTACCATTGATGTCAACATCTGCAAAATCATTTGTTTCTTCCGTATCCATTGCATAACCTAAGAAGATCAATTCATTCTTAGTCGTTTCCAGGTTAAACAAACTTACAGGTACAATATCTGAGCTTAAATCAAGACTTGCATTTTCATTTTCCATTCTGGCCTTCATGATCTGAGTACCTCGGAATGGAATAATTTGCAAATAAGGATTAGGGTTTTCCACTACAGGTCCTGTTAGACCGTTGTCTTTGAAGTGTTTAGAAATGTAATGAGCAGCCATTTCCTGGGCCTTAGTGGCTGTTTCTCTACCTTCATAATCATCAGAAGCCAAAATATAAAGGTGTTTCTTTAGATCTGCTTCCGTGATAGTATTCATATACTTTTTCAGTTGATCTGCATCCGCTTCCAGTGCAAGCTGGGCTCCTAAAGTGAAGCAAGTACTCAACACAAAAAGTGCTAATAAGAACAAGCTTTTGTTCGTCTGAATCATTGTAACGATTTTTTATTAGTAATAGATCCTTTAATACAGTAGAGTTTATGTAGAAAAATTTTGTATGGACATACATAATTTTTCAAAGCCTATACAAAAAAAACTTACATAAACTCTAGTGCATTTAATAATGTAAGTGATTGTGATTTACATTATAATTAGTTACTCAGATAAAAGTAGAGGTAGTTGCACTACAGTGCAGAGATAAGAGAGTAGCATGAGTTTAAAAACGCTTCACTTCACCCTATACTTTCAACAAAAGTATTTATTGGAAGGTAGTGTTATTCAACTAACAAACTTTTTCGAGAACTACTAATTTCAGACAAATTTACACAGACTTCTAGAAATGAAGGTATAAATAGCAAAGTTTAGCACTTTATTGATAAATCAAATGCAAAAAAAAGAAGGTTTAACTAAAAAGTTAAACCCTCTGCAATACATAATCAATTATAACACTATCTTTATTCAGCTTACATGATAGCAAGCATGAAGCTGTAAATTTCAATTGAGTAAGATGAAATGTAGAAGATTAATGACTATACGTCAAAGTTAAGTAGGAAGAGAAAAAAATTAAAGGACAGTTTTCACGAACAACCCATATGTTTTTTTCAAATACAAACAAAATTGCAAATAAGTTATTTATGGTTAACATTAGGAAGAGCTGGGCAGACCTTATTGTATTTACTGACTACATGTGTCAGTAGTTGTTGTTTAATGAAGTTGGATTTGTAGCCACAATATTTTGATAGCAAATCAAAAACTACATCCTAATGAAAACCATATAGAACTTAAAAGGGGAAACAAAATAGAAGAACAAAAACAATTGAATGTTTTTGATTAGATTGATAGGTAAGTATTTAAGGTATTCGTGTACTTTTATGTGTTAAATATACGTACTTTTTCTAATAAATAGCGACTGATTTATTAAAAAAGTATTTACTCTTGTAAAACTTCTAAAAATTACTTTTACGAATGGTATTAACGTCTATTACAATAACTTTAGGCGTCATGTGGGAAATTTTTATGATTTGTTATTAGATATATGTAAAAATACCTAATGTTAATCCCTGAAAAAAGGACAGTTTTCACCACTCTACCCATATAAAGATTTCTCACATATACACTACAGCCTTATATATGTCATTAATTATGGCAAAATATCTTTAAACAATTCCCATTCCTATTGATTTGATAAGCAAAATCATAACAGTAAAAAACGGATTGTCCCGCACCGTTAAGTTCAATATGAGTGAAATATTTGAAATTAAAACCAGAGTTTACCATATCAGAAATGGCAACCTGTTCACCGGTCTTTTCCAGAAAATGTTTTAATATTTGACGATTTTGCTTTAGAAGCTTTGTTATTCTTTTAACTGATTCCGTTTCGGCGGGTCTTTGCTTATTGTGAAAGTTAGTTCTGCAATAAGAGGAGCAAAACTTTTTATCTCTACGCCCAATCAATACCTCACCACAATCTAAGCACCTTTTCATTTGATTGATTTATGATAAATAAGAAATAGATGATGATTGGTAAGATTGCCCGTAATGTAAGGGTTAATGGAATAAAAGTCAATATAGTTGTTGGTTGTTAGCTGTTGGTAAGAACGAGCCTTTCTTTATGTGTTTAAAAGCAACTGGACTTATGTGTAGA
>JBCBCD010000646.1:0-4596 GCA_038530915.1 Bacteroidota bacterium | reverse complement strand
TTGATTTTCAAGTAAAAATCTTCTCAAGTCTTTTTCAATTACTTTCGCCTTGTAATCGTAATAAACACCACTCAATATGAAAATAAGAATAGCTATCGAAAATGCAATCCTATAAAGATTAAAATTCTGTGGAATAAGTAAGATCCTGCAATTAACAGCATTGGGATAGCAACCAACACAATAGCAATCATTCTATACTTATTGAATAGTAAGCCAGCAATTAAAAACATTCCTGAGAAAACGAGTCTTTCGAAGAAAAAACCACTCTGGAATTGACCGGCCAAAAAATAATTGGTCACGACAGGATAGAAGACCAAAAGAACCATAGCAAAGATGATGGCCCTGGTTCGTATCAGTCCATCTATGTGATTGGAATACTGATAAATTTTCCCTGCATTTTTATCTCGAAACTCAAGCTTTCTAAATTCTAGTTCTTCTTTTTTCCCAAGTCAGGATAGTTCGTCAATCATTTTGTTTGTTTTTTAGTTTAAGTTGAAGTTGTTTAATCTATAGGCATATAACATTTTGTTTACGAAATGCACTTCTCAAAAACGGTGTTACCTATATCCGAATTTAATTAATTATGCTGGTTGTTAACTTTTTAGACAGTGTATTAAATTTTCAAACAAACTTTACCAACTTGATTTTTGGTATCTAAAAAGACAACTTCTTATTTTAGCATCTATAGCGGTTTTAGGTTTCACTCTTTTCAAATTTCAATGATTGCACTTCCGTAGGTAAACCCTGCGCCAACAGCAACCAACAAAATCACCCCGTTTAACTTACCTCGGGAGTGGGCTTGGCTTAATGCAATGGGAAGTGAGGCAGCTCCAGAGTTTCCGCAATACTCAATATTGATAAAAAACTTGGAAATTTCAATCTCCATTTCTCCTGCAAGCTTTTCTATCATTTTCATCTGTTATGCTACTTAATTTTTCTGCTCCAAGTATCATAATATTTTTATACATCTTGCTCTCAATTAAAGCTTTTGCTAAGCTCAAAGCATAGAGGTAACCACAACATGCAGCCATTATATCAAACGAAAAAATGTTGTTTATATTAAGTTTTTGTTGAAGTATAGCAGCGGTAGAAGGACAACGATAATCAGGAGTGATAGTAGCGACGATCAAACAATCAATCACACTGACATCGAGATTACTATTTAAGATAGCATCTTGAATAGCATAATAGGCCATATCGGAAGTAGCCTCTACATCACAATATCTTCTTTCAATAATTCCAGTCTTATTTTCTATTTTTTGAGCTTCAATTGAAAATCTTTTAGCAAGCTCTAAATTGGTAATCTTTTTTGAGGGTATGTAATGCCCAAAAGCACTGATTCTGGCGCCCATGGTTTATTTAAATTTTCTAAGTACATGATTAAAAGTTCTGTACATTAAGACTGAAAATTTATCAAACAATAACGCAGCCATTTTTCAGAAGAGTTCAAATTTAGGGGAACTATTAGAAGCTGTTTAAATTTAGCTATTGGGAGATATTATAGTCAATTTTTCGTCTATAAATTCTAGTACTTTTCTTATTGATTCATTTGAATCCTTACCCATCCAAAAAAGGTGTCCCCATTCATTATTCAATTGAACTAGTTTGGAGTTTCTAATCAATTGATGTGAATAAAGCGCATGTTCAAAAGGAACACTGTTGTCATTCTTGCTATGGATCACAAGACTTGGTGCTTTTATCCTCGCAAGTGAGTTGTCGTTTAAACTTTGGTCTATATCATTGATGAATCCTTTTTTTGAACGATAGTTTTTTAATGCCAAAACGAGTTCCTTAATATCTTCTTTTCTCAGCTTATGGCTTGGATGGGCAGAGAATTGTGGATAAAAGCTATTGGCTATCATTCTGGGAAAAATACTAGAGAAAAAATTGACCATCCCCCAAGTAATTCCTTCAATCTTAGGATGGAACATGATTTGAGCCGCCTTGTAAATTTTATCTTTTGGATCCAACCATTTTTTTGAGACTGCCGAAGCAAGAATCAGTTTGTCAACTTTGTCTGGATACTTTGCAGCCAATTCTATGGCAGTTAGGCCACCAGCGGAAATGCCATAAATTATGGCCTTATCAATGGATAAGTTGTTCAATAATGCTACAATTAGGTCGGCAGCCTTTTCTGGTGTATTATTATTGGCTAAAGGCGTTCTTCCATAACCCGGACGAGTCGGTGTGATTAACCTATATTTTGATGTGTCAAAACCTTTATGACTAAGAGATTCATAGCAATTTGAATGTCCACCATGAATGAAAACAATTGGGTTCCCATTTCCAATTGAAAGGTATTCTATTGCTCCAAGGTTGGTATGTATTATTGAGCTTTTCATTCATTATATTATTTCATTTAGAATCTTGTTTATATTCTTCCTGAAATTAACGCTACTCCAAGCTTCCCATTGCAATATCAAACTATTCCAACCACTTATTCCATCCAGTTGTTTGCAAAAGCATAGGATTTGAGCATTCGAAAAACCAACGGTCATTATGGAATATTTTTCACCTCTTCAAGTAAGTTTTCCAAAGTACTCATTAATTTCCCTTGTGTTTCAGGACCACTTTGATTCGTAATGATTGAAATGCCCAATTGATATTTTGGGACAATCATTAAATAATTTTGTGTGCCAAAAGCTCCACCATGGATGTTGTAATAGATTCCATCTTCTGCATTGTTTTCAATGGGCCATAGGTAAGCGATCTCCAGGTTGGCATCAGCATAAAGGCTTTCATGAGACGCTGCAACAATAGTGTTATTATCATCCAATTGAAATTTCATGTACTTTATTAGATCAGCAGTGGTCGATTTGATTCCACTCCCTGCCCCCCAAAGGGTGTTGGCAAAATGTGGAACAAGCTGATTTGTTTCACCATATCCATTGGCAAAAAGATCAACTTCTTCTTCCGACAAATGCACCTTGGTGTTGTTCATTCCGGCCTTTTTACAGATGTTTTCTTCTAGTAATCGTTCATAAGGCATTTGATAGGCTTTTTCCAAAATATGGGCCATCAGTTCTACATCGGCATTCGAATATCTGTAACTAGTTCCAGGTACAATATCTATCGAAATCTTACTCAAATCAGTTAAAAACTCCTCCTTACTATAGTCTTTTTCAATCTCATAAATTCGAAAAGGAAGCGTTTCGTCAATGGTATTAAAAAGATCATTGATCCTATCGGGAAAAAAGCGAGGTAAACCGGCGGTATGAGTGACAAGGTGCCTTACGCGGATAGGGTTTCCTTCATATTCTAGATTAGTGTAATCTCCTTCTAGATACTTTCTTACATCATCCTCCAAGCTCAATTTCTTATCAACAACAGCTTGAGCTACTAAGGTGCCGGTAAAAGATTTACTGACTGAAGCGATCTCATAGATGGCCTCATCGGTAGGTACATTGCCTTCCCCTTTGTCTAACTCGCCGAAATGCGCTGTATAGTCCTTTTTATTTTTATAGATCCCTATTGAAACGGCATTTATCTTTGGATCGGAAAGCAAAGATTCGGCCTGTTCTTTGATTGCCATTTGTATTGGATCTTCCGCTTGATCTGAATTGGTACTTTCATTGCTGTTACAGCTTAATATGGCTAAGCCTATGAACCAGAACAATACATTTTTCATCATCTTATGGTTTATATTTTTCAGCTTCCCCCGTCTCGTGGTTAAATTCATATAATTCATGTCTTAACTTATGGTCATCTTCTTTACTTAAAATAAGCCCCAGTGCATCACCACATCCATTCTCAGCAACGATAACAGACTTATATGTTTCGGGATTTCTCTCTGCATATTCATTTTGAGTATAAAAAAGATCAACTGGTAAAAAATCGTATTCCTCGCCAGGAAGTTGATTTTCCCTGTATCTTATCTTGAAAGCTTCAGGAATGATAACGTTCAGTTTGATTTGAATTTGAAAAAACTCATCCTTTTTAACTTGAGAATTTAATGGTGGGTCTGTTTTTTCAAGTCTTCTCTTTTTATCTCGGTAGAATAGAAACGCTTGAGAGTACGCTGTTGTAGGAGTCACAAACCGCATTTCTTCAGAAAAATAAATCTTATTTTTTGAGTCATATACTTCTTGAAGGATCTTAATATTTAAGAGTTGTACTGAATCAAACTGAACCTGTTTTGGAATTATTTTTTCGATCGCGTTTTTTACATATTCATTGACAATGATATCCCGTTCCATGGTGAATACATCTTCATTAGAATTGATGCTATAATGTGAGGGAACAAACTTACTATATAATCCGCTATTGGATTTTAAATCTTCTTCCATTTGCTTCATAGATTCATAATCTTTTATTGCTCCCTTTTCCAATTGTTCTTTTTTATACCTATCAGACCATTTCTTTTTGGTCAACTTTTGAAACTCTAACGTTTTAAAGTCAGCCTGTTTCAGTAGGGAATCATATTCCAGTTGAAATATGAAATATTGCAAATCCGTTTTAATCTTCTTTGTAAAGAATGTAATTGGGATAAATCGATGTTTTGAGATATTAAACTTTTGAAGAATGACTTTTATATTTTCACTAACCAATAAGATGGGATAGAATGACAAACCAGAAAACCTAAGTACTTAGGTTTTC
>JBCBCD010000645.1:0-4603 GCA_038530915.1 Bacteroidota bacterium | reverse complement strand
TTGGATTACAGATGTGGAATCGTTTCCAATGCACTGCAAATGAATGATGGTGATGATGTATTTTTTATTGGTCCTGTTAACGATGAGTTTGACAGTGAAGACTTTACCGTAAGCTTATACTTTAAAGCCAGTGATCTGATCAATACGCAATATTTACTTTCAAAAAGGTGGGAAGATTGTAGATCCGAAAATGTTTTTAATGTGAGATACAGCCCCACAGCCAACTCACTCAATGCTTTTGTAGCAGAAAGTCCTAATAAAGCCATTTCTTTAACTGCCTCTTTAAATCCCGATAGATGTTGGTATCACGTAGTTGTCTGGAGACAAGGGCCGGAAGTACGTCTTTACATCGATGGGGAGTTAATTGATAGCAGAAGAACAACCAGCCGTATTGAATTGACCAATCCCGGTAATCTAATGCTTGGAAGTAGTGACTGTAAATCCCCTAATGAAAGGAACTTTTCAGGACTTATCGATGAATTTAGAGTTTACAACAGGGCACTTAGAGGATTCGAAATTGATGAATTATATCTTGCACCTGATCAAATTGAGACACCCAATGCTTTAATTTTTGAAGGTGAATCTGTTGATATTGAATTGAGTAGTACCTGTGCCTCCTCATTCCAATGGTTTCCAATTACCGGTGTCGACAACCCAAGTTCACCAAATCCCACAATTACCCCGCTCAGCCCGGGCTTGTCTTTTTATACTGTTCAATTTAGAGATACTATCACCAGTTGCGTAGCATTAGATTCTATAGAGATCAATGTTATTGATCCTGATGATTTGGACTGTAACAATATCTTTTTGCCCAATGCCTTTACTCCGAACAATGATGGATTAAATGATGAGTTTGGAATAAGCAATCCTTTTGCTATTCCACAGCTTATTTCCTTCGAAATCTATAACCGCTCGGGTGAAAGACTATTCGTAACAGATGATCCATTCGCGACCTGGGATGGTAATTACGACGGACAGGAAATCAACTCTAGTGTACTCAAATATGTGATTCGGTACGTCTGTAAAGGAGAGGAACTATTTATTACTGGTAGTACCAATTTGATGAGGTGAGCCATCTTTTTATCTTTTTATCTTTTTATCTTTTTATCTTTTTATCTTTTTATAAGTTTGATTTTCCTGCTTACCAATACAAGTTTTCTGATCAATTTTTTGAACCGCAGTGTTGCGCAGAGTTACGTGGAGTTATCCTGCTAATTTGGTTAGCATGCTAACCAAATTAGCAGAACTGAATCATAGCATCACAGGATGTACCTCCTACTCTACCGCTCTTTCCATTACACTTACTTCTGCAATATTAAAAACCCCCAGGATGGTATTACCTGTTTCTGCATGTCTAACATTACCTGGTGTATTCGCTACCGGAACAGCAAAAATGCCTTCGTTTAATATTTGTTCTTGTGCAATATTCAAAAAACTAAAGGCTGTATTATTTATGGAGTGTACTTCCGCACGAATATGATCTCCGGATACATAAGGTACAAAAGCTCCATCATCGTCAATTTCATTGATACCGAGGCGAAGACCGAGAATGAAATAAATCCCATCTATATCTGCACCTGCATCAAAAGTAGCGTCGTAGACAGCAACCACTTCTTCAGGACGATTTAAAAGTGTATCATTTTTGTAAGTTCTCAACCAATAGGTATCTCCACGACCAGGTAGGTCCCTCGCATACAATTGGCCATAAAGTCCTTCTTCAAAAGCAATGCTCTCTTCTTCAAACTCTATCCCAATTGAGTCGATTTCGGCTGTTCGATTGATCTGTTCATTGCTCAGGTAGGTATTGCCGTCTACAATAACCGTCAACGTAAATGCATCGCCAACTGTACCAAAAGTCTCATCATTTATTGGTTCCCACACATAGCGGCCATCTGTTGTGTGTAAGAAATCGAAACAAGTTTGAGTGCTATCGTTACATACTCTAATGGTTGCGTTTTCAACAGTTGCAGGTACACCCCCTTCAAAATAATCAACTGTTTGACTCAAAGTTATGGTTTGTGGTTCACTAACATTTGTCAACCAGGCATCTATAGCCAATTGTGAAGATTCAAATTGAGAAGGTACAGATATTTCATCCTCACATGCAAATGCTAAAGCAGCAAGAATGATCAATAGAAAATAGAGATATGATTTAGAATATTGATTTCTCATTTTATAATAGGATTAATGTTTTTTCTTAATGCAAGTTGCAATATATCCTTAAGAGAGGCTAGGTGTCAAAAGTTATAGCGAAATCAGAGATTTCTTATAATTTTCTCCTTACACCCTCTCATATATCACAACTTGGTTTACTTAAACTTAAAATTATAGGATACTGAAGGAATGAAACTACCAATTACAGAGAATCGGATGGCGTTTGCATCAGCCAATGCTCCTGCAGGTAGACGTTCATCCTGTTGACTGCCATAAATAGAAAAGGCGTTTCTTCTACCATACACATTGTAAATACCAAATACCCATTGGCCTTCCCAACGCTTTTTAGGTTTATTAGGATTGCGATCCAAAGTAAGACTCAGATCTAAACGGTGGTAATCCGGAATTCGGAAGTTATTTCGAGCATCACCGTCATTATTAGGTACAAATAAACCTTGTTGATAAAAACCACTACTGGAAAGAGTTAAGGGAGTCCCTGTATTGTATGTGAAAGTGGCACTTAAAGTAGCTCTTTCACTTAAATCATAAAAAGCAGTAATGTTGAAGTTGTGGGTCTGATCAAACCTACTGGGATACCATTCATCATTATTAATGCCATCTACCAATCGCTCTGTCCGACTCAGAGAATAATTGATCCATCCATTGAACTTGCCCTTGTTTTTCTTTAAAGAAAACTCTGCACCATAAGCCCTACCTTCTCCAGTAAGAATTTGGCCTTCTACAAATTCATTTAAGATCAAATCAGCTCCATCAATGTAATCTATTAAGTTCTCATAACCTTTGTAATACACTTCGAGGCTTGCTTCGTAAGCATTATTTGAAAAGTTTCTAAAATAACCCAGAGCGACTTGGTTGGCTATTTGTGGATCAATATTATTAGTACTTGGTGTCCATATATCCAAAGGAATGGATGCAGTCGTATTACTCAATAAATGGATATACTGTGCGGTGCGGTTATAACTTGCTTTCAAAGAAGAACTAGGAGTCAGTTGATATTGCAAAGACAAACGTGGTTCAAGATTGATCCAATCTTCTACCACTTCACCACTTTCTACAAAAGTTACATCTGTTAAAGGCTTGGCTGTTCCCTCTACCAGTGGTGTACCATAGGTATATATATTTCTACCTCCTAAGTAAGCAAAGTGACTGAGTCGCAAACCGTAATTGGCTTTCAATCTTGACCAAAGTGTAACTTCATTTTCTATAAATATGCTACTTTCTAATGCAAATTGCTCATCCAAACTAAAATCAATGCTTTCATCAACATTGACAGCCATGGCATTAGCAGGTTGGAACTCATAGTAAATCGTCTGTCCACCAAATCGTAGAATATTATCAGGATTGATAAAGTAAGTGAACTCCGGCTTCACACTATAATTTAAGATGCGTGCATTCCAATCAAAGTTATTATCATCATCTTCTCCAAAGTTGATTTCATAATCATAATTACTGTAATAAGCAGTAAAATTACTAAACAACTTATCATTGAAAAGGTGATTCCATCTTAAAGTCGTCGTTGCATTACCCCAATTAAAACCGGCTTGTGCCCCAAAAACAAAATTGTCTCTACCTAAATAAGCGGATAAGAACAACTGATCTTTTTCTCCCAATTCATAATTGGTTTTCAGCGTCAAATCATAAAAGTTGAGTCGGGTATCTTCTAAACCATCCGTTAAGAATGGCCCTGCCAATATATCAATGTAGGACCGTCGACCAGCAACCAAAAAAGAGCCTTTGTCTTTTTTGATAGGAGCTTCTAGTGCCAATCGACTGAATATACTACCCACCCCTCCTTGCATCTCAAACTGCTTATTGTTTCCTTCACGCATTCTTACATCCAAAATTGAAGATAATCTACCTCCAAAACGTGCAGGAATTCCTCCTTTATACAACTTCACACCTTTTACTGCATCCGGATTAAATACAGAAAAGAAACCAAATAAATGACTAGAATTGTATACAGGTGCCTCGTCCAGAATAACAAGGTTTTGATCAATGCTTCCACCGCGTACGTTAAAACCCGCAGCACCCTCTCCTACCGTCGTTACCCCAGGTAGCAATAAGATACTTCTGATAACGTCCGTTTCCCCGAGTAGCGTTGGTAGTTTTTGAATCGTCCCCATGTCAAGTTGCTCCACACTCATTTGAATGTTGGTAACATTTTGGTCTTCTTCTTTAGCAGTTATGACAATTTCATCAAGTTGGGTACCTCCTTCTGAAATTTCAAAGTCTAGTTTTCTATTAGCAACCAGGTTGATGTCAAGCGTAAAGTCTGTATAACCTAGATAACTAACCACCAGGGTATAATCACCTGGCTCAAGACTTAAAGAATAAAAACCATATTCATTGGTTACTGTCCCTACAGTAGATCCTTTAACTACTACTGTAGCTCCAATCATGGTTTCTCCATTGCTTGCATCCCGGACAT
>JBCBCD010000644.1:0-4605 GCA_038530915.1 Bacteroidota bacterium | reverse complement strand
ATTTTCAACAACTTCATTGAATATATTGGTTCACCACAACTTACAGTTATGAAATCATCTAATTTACCATCTCCTATGTCCCGACAAGAATTGGCTCATCAGCTATCCATCAGCTATCCCACTTTACTGAGATTGATTAAACCTTACAAAAGTGAATTGGGGTTGTCTCGAAAGTTACTAACGCCCATGCAGGTGTACCAAATTTGTATCAAAATCAAATATCCCATTCCGATTGGCTATAATTTTACCAATGCAAAACTTCTAGACATATAATGGTTTTATTAAACATGATCAAACTTGATTAATGATGATAAAAGATGATAAAACTTGCCATTTAGACAAGGATTAGTTTTGTCCTGTACTTAAAATGAAGAATTGAAGCACACTTTAATCCCTTTAGAATTATCAAAAATTCTGTGCTGCTTCAAATTCAGTCAGGTAAGATTTTATCACTTTCAAACCTATATGTTATTATGAAGTTCGCATTTTTATTTGTCCTGATTTTACCGTTAAACTTTTTACAAGGAGACTTTTTGACTGATTCTACTTTGGATGTTAACCAGGTTGAATCTAATCTCACAGAAGAATTGACTGATTTTGATTGCACTGGATTAATGGATTTTTCTGAACTAGGCGAAGAGGCTCCATGCCTTAATTGTGCAGAATATCATGTAATCTGTCCTTGTGGATATGAACTTTATACTCAATATTGTGACGATTGCCATTTATACAATCCTTACGTTACCCTTCAACTATGGGCTGCTTTCTTATGTCAACAAGCCGTAGATGATGGTAAATGTTAATAATAACCTGAATTAAAAACAAAAGGTCTTTTCATTAAATGGAAAGACCTAAAATAGTTTATATTATGAAATACTTTTATCTTATTTTCTCTTACTTCTCATTTTTTTCATTTTTAGAAGCACAAACTCAGCAAATTGATTACTCAATATTTTATAATTTTACTTATATAACTGACCTTACCCAAAAAACATTCTCTCAACCTGAGGAGTATATATTATTTAAGTATAAGAATACTTCTAGATTCCTTAATTCAAATGCACATCATAATGATTCTCTTCACAATGTAGTGGTATACGATCAGTTAGGGGACAAAGCAAACACACAAGAAGGACTGAATTTCTTTATGGATGTTTGGAGTAAACAAAAGAAAAAATATGTTACTGATTTACGGGTTTTAAAAAACTTCAAAAAAAAAGCTGCAATAATTACACTGTATGCCTGCTTAGAATCTAAATATATGGAAGTCCCCATGAAGTTAAATTGGGAGTTAAGTAATGAAACTAAAATCATTGCAGGGCTAAAATGTTACAAAGCAACCACAAATTATGGTGGTAGAACCTATTTAGCATGGTACTCCTCATCAATACCTATTTCCGATGGCCCCTATATTTTTAATGGGTTACCAGGATTAATAGTCAAAATAGTTGATTCAAACAGTTGGTATAGTTTTGAAATAAAAAGTATAAACTTAAAGCCAAATAAGCGATATGTAGATCCAGACTTCCTTAATGAAAAGACACTACAAAAATTGAACAGAGAAGAATATGTTGCTCAATCTACAGCTGAAAAGGATAATCCCAAGAGAAGTTTTGGGCTACCCGATCCTGACGGAACTGGATTGGCTAGGAAGAAAAAAAGGCGCAAATCACGCTTCGACCTGGTCCTCGAGCAATAATCATGGACAAATTCAATTCTCTTAACATTCAACAAATCATTATTTTATAGAGTAATCCTCCTTAGTTACTATAAACCTTGCTTATGTACTCAAAATGGCCCCTATTTATTTTATTCCTTTGTGTTGTAGGGATTACCCAAGCACAAAATAGTCTATCCGGTACTGTATTAGATGTAGCAGGTGAGCCAATTGCCGGAGCCAATGTCATTTTGAAACAAAAAGAACGCATCCTTCAATTCACCACCTCTGATGAGCAAGGAAAATTTGTCATCAATGAGTTTGAACTACAAGATTCGATGAGTCTGGACATTACCCACCTGGCTTATGATAAAAAAAACATTCCGCTCCAAGCAGGCATTACTGATTATACCATTGAGCTTTTACCCAGGTCTTATGATTTGCCGGAAATAGCGGTGGAAGTGCCACCAGTCACACGCAGTGGAGATACCCTTACGTTTAATGTGGATGCCTACATCAAAGAAGGAGACCAGACCATAGAGCAAGTCCTCAAACGCATACCAGGCATCACCGTAGATGCGAGTGGCAGTATTTCCTATCAAGGTCTGGACATTTCTAAATTTTATGTGGAAGGTTTAGATATGATGGAAGGTCGCTACAAGATCATCACCAAAAACCTGGGTGTCCAGCACATTCGAGACATACAGGTGATAGAGCGGCACCAACCCATACGGGCACTTGACTCCATCCACCGACCGGATAATGCCGCCATCAACCTCAAGTTGAAATCCAATGTAGCCATTACCGGCAATATACGCGCCGAATTGGCCTTACCAATCAATGGTTTATTGGCCGGTCATCTTTTTGGCTTCACCAAAAAATACCAATTCAATCTATCCGGCTCTTATAATTCGGTAGGGGAAAACATCAGCTCGGATTTTCGTCGTTTTTATGGCAATTCATTTTTAGTAGATCAGGAGGTGCTTAATCTGCGACAAGCCCCTTTTCCCTTTCAAGTACGTAATACACGTGCCTACTTAGACAACCAAGAATTTACCGTCGGATTAAACTACCTCAGCAAGTTAGGTGAGTACCTTCAGCTCAAACTACAAGCACATGGCCTCACCAACACCATCAATCGCATGGGCAATAGCGAGACCAACTACTTCCTCGGTAATGTCACCTCTTCCTTTTTGGACGAATTGAATGCCTCCGAACAACCACAAAAGCTCGAAGGAATTTCTATACTGGAATACAACGGCAAAAAGGTTTTCTCCAAAATCAATACGGAACTAAAAATAAGCCGCAATCGATCCAATGCAGAAAACCTCATCAATAGCGATCCTACTTTTGAGTCCTTAGAGAACAACTCTTTATCCCTTAGCAGCAACATCGACTTTTTGATCAATAGCAAAAATAAAAGAGCCTATCAGCTAAAAGCAGATGTTCGCTATGTAGAAAAAGACTATGAGTTGGATATTTTGGATGCCTTTCTGATCGTACCTGATGCGGATCAAGCCTTCTTCCCAGAACTGGCACAACTGGCCAGCACCCAAAGTCTTGAGCTGCGATTGTACACCAATTTTTATGTAAAAAAAGGCTACCTCAGTGGCCTCATTGAAGTGGGTCCCAAGCTATCCAGCAGGAGCATTCAAAGTAGGGCCATGGATCAATTTGATGAAAACCTAAGCAGCTTGATCAATCCTGCTTTTCAAAATGATCATACCACCATCCGACAATCCTTGTCCGTTGACCAAACTTGGGATTTTGAAAAGGGAAAAACTTTGGTAAAATTAACCATTCCTGCTTCCTACAATCATTTTACCATCAAGAACCAGCTCAATGAAAATGAACAGACTCAAAACTTTCTAGCCTATCATCCTAAGCTCAACATCAGTCATGAGGTTTTTAAAAAATCTAAAATTAGTTTCAATACCTCTTACTTCAATGACTTCATTTCCAATGGAGACCTATTTTATGATGGCTTGATCGTACAGTCCAACCGGAGCATACGCAACCAACCCAATCAACCCAATCGTTACCGAGGTCAGCAAACGTCTCTCAGTCTAGGTGGACTCAATCATGAGCAAAATCTCTATTACTATGCAGGCATTTCGTACCAAAATCAGATCAATGAGCAGATCAGCAACAACCTCTTTGATACCTTGGGTACCGCAGGGGTATTCAATGCCTTAGAAAATAGATCCCAACGGATGATTGCCGATGCCTTTGTGAAATACTCGCCACTTGGCGCATTAGATTTTAAAATGACCATCGATTATGCCCGTTCTGATCGGGATCAGTTGATCAATAGTGAGTTGAGCAACTTTCGCACCCACAACATTTCCCTCTCACCAGAATGTACCTTCTCCCCAGACAATCATGTACTCACTTTTATCGTGAAATGGGACCGCACCAGCATCCCACAAATCGACCAAGTCAATCGACAGTGGAAGATACAATACAATCACTACTGGCAGTTGGCCGATCAATCGGCTCTCCAATTGGAATTTGCCAACTTTAATTTTTCTTCTACCCAAGACAGTTATTGGACGCATTTGATGAATTTGACCTATCAGCGCAATTTTCCGAATCAAAAACTCAAATTGCATGTCAGCGTTCTCAACTTACTCAATGAAGGAGACTTTACGACTTATTTTCAAGGTCCCTTTTATGATGCGTTGACTCGCTTTAGGCTCAATCCGAGGCAGGTGCAGGTGGGGATTAAGAAATCACTTTAGGTTAGATTATTAGTTTATAAGATGATGAGGTTAGCAGGGTAACTCTGCGGTGAAATATGAATTTAATTTTAGGCCAAAATAATGATTATGAAAAAGACTTACTCGGTGGCTTTATGGATGAGTTTATGGCTTTTACTCTGTACTGTTCAAAGCTCACAAGCACAGGTAAAAAAAGTAGATTACAGCATTTACTACACTTTCAAATAC
>JBCBCD010000643.1:0-4611 GCA_038530915.1 Bacteroidota bacterium | reverse complement strand
TGTGTTTAATGCCTATTGATTAAAAGGGTATAAATTATTAATAGGGCCAAATTCATAGTCTAGGGCATCTAATCTGGTAGTACCAAACCAAGGTCCTGGAGCATCTACAACGTGTATGGTTTTTGCATATCCGGTTTCATCAAACCCTCTTCTAAAGTGTACTCTTGATTTTACCACAAAAACATCATAATCATCCGGATTGATAGGTAAGTATTCAAATGGTCTTAAAGTGGTTACCTGTTCGTAAGTAGGTGTAATGATTAGCATATTGTTTTTACCGTATTTGATACAGGCCACTTTATCGTACTTCCACATTTCATCAAAATAAACTACTTCACCTTGTACCCTAACTGCTTTTCCGGCTTGCTCTCCTGTAAAACCACCTATTTCCATATCGAAAGGATCTCCCGGTTTTGCTCCTGCTCTTTCTAAAGCTTCCAAAGCTCTTTCATCTCTTAAGCAAGCATACAATACCTTTTCCACTTTCTTATCCATTAATTCTTTCAAAATCCAGGTCGCATCTCCCGGGCGATCTGAATAATCTCCTAATACTACTGGCGTTTCCCCTTTTTTAATCGCTTGCCTGGTCATTTTTACAGCTTCCTTAGGCATAGGGAAATTACCTCCTGCAAAATCTTCTTTCACTCTCATGATGAATTCTTCCATATCGTTGGCAATAGAATCGGCCATTTGTTGATCGTTATTGGTAACAACATGCACTGTGGTACCGATGTCTGGGACATCTGACCACGGGAACCCATAAAATACACTCACATATGCATCTGGCACTCTCGATTCCCACCTTCTGGCCCTTTCCATAATATCCATCGATGGACTTGCTCCTGTCCACTGTAAAACGGTCGCAGTTAAGATAGGAGGTTTCCTGGAAGCAGTAGTCGCTTTGTAATCTCCTTTTAATGCTCTATTGATAAAGTTGGCAGATCTTTCACCTTGCAGGAAGGCATCGTAATGCGGATAGCGTTTGGTCACAAAGGCAGCGTCTGCCCATTCCAAAAACTCACCATCTTCATTGCCATGTAAGTCAAAAGAAGCTACAATCGGCACATCTTCACCCAAAGCTTCTCTAATGCGCTTGGCTATTTCAGCTTCCGGCCTTGGAATATCTCTAACTGCCATCGCTCCATGTAATGCCAAATAAACCCCATCTATTGGTTTTTTGGCCTCCAAATCATCCAAAATGATTTTCATAAAGTGGTCAAAACTTTCTTTTGAATTCCAAGAACGCGAGGAACCACCAAAGACAAAATCAGGTGATTTAATAGGTACCAATTCAATATCATTCCATAGCCTGGCAGTATGTACAAATCCTCTGATGTAAGAATCTCCCTTTAAAAGTTCATCCCCATCTACATAAGGTCTGTTGGTTGTCCAATCTTCAATCTCTGTATCTCCACCGGGGCAAAAAGTACAAGTTTCATGTTGGTATTGTATGACGGCAACACGATATTCCTTTCCATCGGGTGCTGTAGCTGAAGCCATATCATTGGTTGAATTTGAGTCACAAGATTGAAAGAAAATGGTTAAGATAGTTAATAGTACAAAGAAGGTATTTTTCATGCTTTGTGTCGTTTGGTGGATGGTATATTGATAGAAATGGTATTAGTTAATTTGATTGAAAATAACCAATATAAAATGAAGAGCAAAATAGAAAGGTTGTTAGTTGTTGGCTCTTAGTTTTTGTCGCGGAATAAATTCTGCTTTACCTACTTAGCAACAACAAAAAACCAACAGCCAACAACTATTTATTTATTGCTTGTAGAACTTGTATTGCCTTTACAGAGCCTGGATTGTATTGTAATGCTCTTTGCGCATTAGTCTGGGCTTGATTTCTATTTCCGGCATTCAGATAAGTTTCTGCCAGTCCTTCATACATTCTTCCATCTGCAGGAGCGACTTCTACACCGTAATTGAGGTATTTTATCGCCAATGGATAATTCTTTTGTTGCACGCTCATGAGTTCATAACCGGTTTTGTAATAAAAATTCGCTAAGCGGGCATTATCAGAGCGAGGATTGAGGTATTCTAAATACCTATCTATAAAGCTTACATGCTTGTTGATTAGCAATTGATGAAATTCATCTAATAACTTCTGTACATCACCGTCTATTTGATATTGACTGGCTACCAAGCCTGCTTTACAGGTGGTCGCATCAGAATATTCCGGGTAGATTTCCAGAGAGCGATTTACAAAAGGCAAGGCTTCATTGATTAATTCCTGTTGACGATTGGCCTCTTTGGTTTGTAAAACTTCCTGGTACAAAGCATAAGCCATATAACTGTTGGCTCTCGCACTATTGGTTGATACTTTTATAGCAGCTCTGTTTAAGCTCATGGCATCTTTCCAGGCTGGTACTCTTGTGAAGGTTTTGAAGGCATAGCCTAAGGCAATTACTCCAATTAGCGCTAAAACGCCGGTTCTACTAACTGAAGCATTTAACTTCAGCCATTTGGGTAATCGGTCAACTATCAAATAAGCCAACAACAAACAAAGCCCTAAAGAAGACACATAAATGAATCTTTCATTCATAAAAGTTCCTACAGAAAATACAATATTGGATACGATAGAAAGGGTAAACAAATAAAAAGCAATAGACCAGCTGATGATGGGTGCTTTTTTATAAGAAACAATAGCCCAATAAACCATTCCCAAATGCAATAAAAGGGAAGCTATCACTCTCCAATCTCCCCAATTCACAATAGGAATTTGATATGGATAGTAATCGTGCGTTAAGGGGTGTGGAAAAATCAATAGGAGTATATACTTACCTAAGGTCAACATGATGGTCGCATACTTTTCCAGGAAAGTGGTACCAATAAAAGGGTCATTCATAATCCCAGAGACCTTCAAATTGGTATTCAACAGATAGCCAACTACATTAAACCTGATGGCCAAATAAGCGAAGAACACCACTAATAATACCATCATCACCCTGAGTACTTTGCCAATACTTGCTTTTCCTAATAACAACAAAGAAACCGGAATCACCGCCAGAAATGTAATGGCATTTTCCTTTGCCAGGATCGCCAAGAAGAAAGTAAGAGCCACCCAAATTAGTGTAAGGAAATGGTTGTTCTGTATGTACCGATGACTGAAATAAAGTGTAGCCAATGACAACAATAAGGTAAGGATCTCATCTCTCCCCTTGATATTTGCTACTGCTTCAGTGTGAATAGGATGAAGTATAAAAAGCAAAGCAGCTATGAAAGCCAAGTTTAAATACCATTGGGAAGAAGTGTTTTTTGGTAAAATCAGGTGGAGCAAGCGGAAAACCAATAAGCCTGTCAAAGCATACAAAAGCACATTGATAAAATGACTGTATCCTGGCTTTAATCCATACAATTGATGCTCGATGGCAAAGGTGGCAATAGACAGAGGTCGATACCTTGCCCCAACCACTAAATCTTTCTGTTCCCCTAAGTAACCTGTAAAACTCTCGGTCCCAAAGATTTCAGCTATGCCCGCAAATCCTTTCTTGACAAAGTTATTTTCAGATAAAACAATGGCATCATCTAACACATAACCAAACTGAAAGCTGGCTGCATATAAAGCAAAGGGCAATATAAAGAGCAAGATAGCAGCCCATTTGTACTCCAACCAAAAGTTAGTTTTTGTTACTTCCTTTTTGGGTTGTATTTTCTTCTTAGCTTGAGTTTGCTTTTTGGGTACTGTCTTTTGTTTTATATTCTTCTTTGGGACAGTTTTTTTTGATTGTTTTTTCTTCTTACTCATCAATGATGGATTTTGCACTGACGAATATAATGAAGTTGTTGTAAGTAGCCTATTCTTCTATTCTACCTATTTTCTTTGCAACTGCTATCGCCAGGTCAAATGCATCTTGACCATCTCCTTCACAATTCGTGGTAATGGCTACTGCTATTTTTAAGTCAGCCAAAACCAGGAGATAACTTCTACCACCTGGTGAAGCTCCTCCCACTGCAGAATATAATACTGGCTCAGGGCCAAAACTTTTTTGAGCAATACCTGCACCAATAGCAAAACTCACCCCTCCAGTTTTCCCTTCTTCCCAATCCGAGCGAAATAGGCTTTTTAGTTCTTCTAAGTTAATGACTGACTCACTGTATAATATTTTACCCGCTTCTACCAAATCATCTGATGATCCAATCAATCCGCCGCCGCCAAATTTACACTCAGCACTTAGGTCTGTATATTCATTAAACTTCTTCTTTTTCTTAATATAAGGAGTTGCTTTTTCCTTACCTTCTCCATCTAATAATAAATCAGCTGTAAATGGAAGTAAGTCATTCAAAGCATCTACATAACTTTTGTCGGTAAGCTTTTCCAACAAATGACTGGCTAATACCATTCCATAAGTAGTATAAATCTCTTTTTCTCCCGCTTGAGCTTCTAAAGGATCATTGATAAAATGAGATAAGGCCTCTCTAGGAGAAGCACATCTCATGTCAGAAAAACTAACCCAATCTTTTTTTCCCTTGTAATGCCTAATACCGGAAGTATGAGTCAATAAATGTCGGAATGTAATATCCTTATAGGCTACTGGAAGTTGAGGATCAATTGTATTGATTTTTGCATCCAAATCAAGTTTGCCCTCTTGATGGAGTTTTAAATAA
>JBCBCD010000642.1:0-4614 GCA_038530915.1 Bacteroidota bacterium | reverse complement strand
CAAGGCTCTTATGAGGAAAAAATTTGTTCGGGTAATGAATCTGGAACCTAAAGAGATTACCGTTACTTCTGCAGACGAAAATTTCCTCAAAAGAGCCTTGGAAATAGCAGAAAAGCATATAGACAATTCAAACTTCACTGCTGAGCAGTTTGCCTACGAATTGGCTGTCAGTAGACCTTTATTGTTTACTAAAATCAAAGCGCTTACCAATCAAACACCCAATAATTTTATCAAAACACTTAGGATGAAACGGGCTGCTCAGTTGTTGGAGCAAAGAAAGCTCAATGTATCAGAAGTGGCGTATAAAGTGGGTTTTAAAGATACTCGCTATTTCAGCAAGTGTTTCCAAAAACAATTTAGCAAAACACCTTCTGAGTTTATGAGTGAAGCATAAGGTCAGTATAGAGATGCAATAGTTGGATCTATGATCCAACTATTGCATCTCTATACCAAATCTAAACGATTTTCCCACCGATACTAGATTTTTAAATACCATTCAATTTGTAATTTTATTCTGAATAATAAAATATAATAGAATTTTATTTTGATATAATCGGTTGATGTAAATGATTGTCCCGTCATTGCAGCTGGTTTTGTCATGCCCTTGCTATATAATTTTTCACCTAATAAAACTGATTTAAAATGAACAGAAAGCTTTCATTACACCTCAAGTTGTTTTTTCAGCCTTACTCATTGTTGTTGTTATTTTTCCTCCTGGGAGGATCCCCTTTATTTGCAACAGTATATACCTGTACAAGTGTTTCAGAAATCAGAACGGCTATGTCTAGTGCTGTGGCTGGTGATGAAATTGTGATTGTTGCGGGTACTTATACTGCAACCAATACCGCCGGATCAGGCACCTCTGCCCATTTCTATGGAAGTGCCAATGGCACGGCCAGTAACCCAATCACTATCAGATCTCAATCTTCTTCAAACGTGGCTACCTTAAAAGGAAATAGTCAGTCTAGTTTGACCGTGTTGAGAATTGTTGGTGACCATTGGATTGTGAAGGATTTAAAAATTACTAATGCACAAAAAGGATTGATTTTTGATAATGCCAATTACTGTCAAGCGATTGATTGTGAAGTATATGATATTGGTTTTGAAGGAATACATGTAAGAGATGGTTCTGACTATACCACCATAGATGGTTGTGATATACATGATACCGGAACGGTTAATGCAGGTTTTGGAGAAGGAATTTATATCGGTACGGATAAAGGGAGTTGGAGTACTTATGATCCATATGTTGATCATACTACAGTCAAGAACTGTACCATTGGCCCGAATGTGGGTGCGGAGGCTTTTGATATAAAGGAAGGTACTTCAGAAACCATAGTAGAATATTGTACGGTTGATGCAGATGGAATTTCAGGGAGTAATTTTGCAGATTCATTTATTGATTTAAAAGGAACAAGAACTTATGTCAGGTACAATACTTTCAATAGAAGCAATGAGAATAACCTTACCAAAGGTATTGCAGTAATAGATCGTAGCGTAGCTTTGTCTAGTTATGAGCACGCCGTTCATGATAACGTTTTTAACATGGATGCCTCCAATACAGGAAATATGGTAGAAGCTTACGGTGGTACTTCCGACGTATATGCCTGGAACAATACCCGTAATCCTTCTGGCGATGATTACAACAGCAGAGTGACTACTTCATGCTGTCCTCCTTGGTACAATCCGGGTAGTACTTGTAATGCACCAGGAAGTTTAAGTACAAGTGGCATCACTTCAAGTGCAGTTA
This sequence comes from Bacteroidota bacterium, assembly GCA_038530915.1. Classification (GTDB taxonomy): domain Bacteria; phylum Bacteroidota; class Bacteroidia; order Chitinophagales; family Saprospiraceae; genus JANQPA01. The sequence continues at coordinate 2,864 of JBCBCD010000642.1, read as the reverse complement.
CTTTTAATTGGTCTAGCGTTTCCGGCGCTATAGATTATGATATTCGATACAGAGTGGATGGCACAAGTAGTTGGACTGATATCAATAATCTGAGTGGTACAAGTCATACACTTACAGGCCTTACGACAAGCACTACCTATGAATGGGAAATTCGCACCAGTTGTAGTGGCAGTAACTCAGCTTATGCAATGGGCAGCAATTTTACAACTAATGCAGCAGCTTCCTGTAACGCACCAGGAAGTTTAAGCACAAGCGGGATCACTTCAAGTGCAGTTACCTTTAATTGGGGAAGTGTGTCAGGAGCTGTCAACTATGACATCCGATACAGAGAAAGTGGAACCAGCACTTGGACCAATATCAACAACCAAAGTGGAACATCACATACAGAATCTGGCTTATTGGCGAGTACTACTTACGAATGGGAAATTCGCACCAGCTGTAGTGGCAGCAATTCTTCTTATGTAGCGGGTAGTGATTTTACGACCAGTGCAGCTGCTTGCAATGCACCAGGAAGTTTAAGCACAAGTGGCATCACTTCAAGTGCAGTTACCTTTAATTGGGGAAGTGTGTCAGGAGCTGTGGATTATGACATTAGATACAGAGAGAGTGGAACCAGCACTTGGACCAATATCAACAACCAAAGTGGAACATCACATACAGAATCTGGCTTAACAGCGAGTACTACTTATGAATGGGAAATTCGCACCAGCTGTAGTGGTAGCAATTCTTCTTATGCAGCAGGTAGTGATTTTACGACCAGTGGCTCAGGAGGAGGTTCTACAGCCGTTGTATATGATGATGCTTTAGCCTCTGGTTGGAATAATTATTCCTACTCAGGTACTTATGATTTTGCTCATACTGCCAATGTACAAGTGGGCAGCAATGCCATTCGAGCCAGTTACAATAGTTGGGGGGGAGTAAATATTAAGCACAACTCATCATTTAGCCTGAGTGGATACAACAGCATCCGTTTTTGGGTAAAAGGGGAAGGCAGTTACCAGATTAGACTAAAGTTGGATAATAAGAATTATGAATTTACTACAAGTACTTCCTGGCAACAAATTACAGTACCATTGAGTACTTTTAGTAATCCAAGTGATGTAGAGAAAATTGTTTTCCAAAATCGATCCAGTTCAAGTAGGGTAGTTTACTATGATCAAATTGAGTTTGTAGGTAGTGGTGGTAGCTTTATGGTCCCGGCTACTACTTTTGAGGCAAGTCAAAGTTCAGTACAGGTGTATCCAAATCCTGTCGCTCATTCAAATATCAATATTGTATTAAATAACAATTTGAATGAAGGCAAAGCAAACATAATATTATTTGATTTGATGGGAAGAGCTGTACTTCAAAGAAACATTTATTTGGTGAAGGGTACCGTTCGAGAGCAATTGTTCCTACCTTCTGATTTATTAAATGGTCCTTATATTTTGAGGATAGATAATGGGCAGCAGCAACTTAGCAAACGAGTCTTAATTGCGAGATAATCGTATAGGGTTGATGGCATAGAGGGTGGAAAATCGTATAGCTATACGATTTTCTACCCTGTTATAGACTTTTAGACAAGAGTAGCAACCTAATTTTATCAAATAAATTAAGTGAAAAGCAAAATAAAAAAGCTTTTTACCTGAAGAGATCAAAATAAATTGTATGAGACAGCTTTTTGACCTTAGAAAGAACCTTCTTGTTTTGTGTTTACTATTTAGTGCAACAATCACTTTTTCCCAAAAAGGAATTGTAACAGGACAAGTATTTGATACGGATGGTATCACGACCATGCCGGGAGCAAACGTATATCTTAAAAACGAGATCACTACCGGAACGGTTACAGACATCGATGGAAAGTTTACCTTAAATAACTTAACTATTGGTCCACAAATAATAGTGGTTTCTTTTACCGGCTTTGAGGCACAAGAGTTTGATGTAGAAGTAAAAGCAGGTGAACCAGTCAAGTTGGAAGTTACCTTACGACCTGCTGCCGTCTTAGGTCAGGAAATTGTAGTAACCGCTCAGTTATTAGGTCAGGCGAAAGCTATTAATCAACAATTGAATTCAGAATCTATTGCCAATATTGTAGCGGCAGATCGTATTCAGGAATTGCCGGATGTAAACGCAGCTGAAGCGATAGCCAGACTTCCTGGTGTTTCGATCAATAGAAGTGGTGGTGAAGGACAAAAGGTAGTAATCCGCGGGGTAGAGCCTAAGTTTAATGCCATAACAGTAAATGGTGTACGTTTGCCTTCCAACTCAAGTACGGATCGATCTGTAGACTTATCCCTTATTTCACCTGAATTATTAGATGGTATAGAAGTTTTTAAATCTCCTCTTCCGGATATGGATGCAGAAGCTATTGGTGGTACTGTAAATTTAAAACTGAGAAAAGCACCTAAAGATCTAAGGTTATTAACTCGTCTATTTAGAGGCTATAACAACCTTAATGATGATTTTGGTGATTATAAAGCGTTGTTACAAGTGAGTAATCGACTTTTCAATAATAAGTTGGGTTTTGTAGCTCAGGGAAATATTGAGCGTTTTAATCGTGGAGGTGATTACTTAACCAACACCTGGGCACAAGGTCGTACAGATCCAGAAACGGGAATTACTGATATAGAAGGTAGAACATTAAGGTTAGAAGATCGCCAAGAAATCCGTCGTCGTCTAAATGGTAGTTTGAATCTGGATTATGATTTGGGTACTTCCAGTATCACATTGTTTGGACTATATAGTAAGACAGAGCGTGATCAGTTTAGAATGCAAAATAGATATGATCCCAGCTTTCCAGGTATATTATACAATGGACGAATCATTGACAACGAGCTTGATTTGTACACCATTGCCTTAAGTGGAGAGCACAACCTCAGTAAATT
>JBCBCD010000641.1:0-4623 GCA_038530915.1 Bacteroidota bacterium | reverse complement strand
AACCCACGAAAACTACAACCGCCAGCACCAGGATATCCGTACAGAAGATGGCATCGAATATGGTGATGTTATTGAAGGCGTAAACTTTGAGTACGCTGCAAAACTTACAGGGGTAAATGCCATTTCACTGGCAGGTATCGCATGGGCACCACCAGCTCCTACAGGCGTACAAATCGGTGGAGCAGTAAGACCTTACACCAGAATGCTCTGGGAAGCGGTAGATGATCCTGATTTGGCCGGCTACAAAATCTATTGGCGCGAAACGACCGAAGCACAGTGGAAATACTCTCGATTCGTAGACAAATCAATTACCGATTACACCCTAGAAAACATCGTCATCGACAATTTCTTATTCGGTGTAGCCTCAGTAAACAAAAATGGAGACGAAAGTGTAGTCGTCTACCCAAGAACATTGATCAGAAGAAGAAGGTAAAGATTTAGGTCTAAAATAAAATTTTCTGGTCTGGCAGAGTTATTAGTTATTCCAATAACTCTGCGAAACTCCGCGTTACTCTGCGGTAAAAAAAAGATTACTAATAGAGATCCAAATATGAAAACGAATTTACTCTCATTCCTTCTATTAATTGCATGCTTCCAACTAAGCGCACAAGTAAAATTAGTAGACAGCGAGCGATTTCCATTGAAACCCGCTGCCAGATACAATTCTACTATCCCATCTCCAGAGTCTTTTTTAGGCTATGAGTTGGGTGCAGAACATACTGTTTACGCAGATGTTTACGACTACTTCTATGCATTAGCTGAATCATCAGATCGAATAACCATCAATGAATACGGCAAAACGTACGAAAACCGCAAATTGATCAATCTGGTGATTACTTCTGAAGCCAATCATGACAATATGGATCAATTATTGGCTCGCCACAACAGTCTTTTGACTGCTAGTGAATCTGTAGCCGCCGATATCATTGAAAATGATCCGATATTCACCTCGCTCAGTTACAATATCCATGGCAATGAGACTTCCTGTACTGAAGCAGCTATGCAAGTGGCTTATCACATGGTGGCAGCTGAAGATCCTGATGTAAGAAATGCCTTGAATAATTCAGTCATCATCATGTACGTTTGTATCAACCCAGATGGGCGCGACAGGTACGTATATTGGTACAAAACCATGAAGCGCATGACACCAGGTATAGAACCTCGTGACTTAGAGCACTACGCACCTTGGCCCAATGGTCGTACCAACCACTATTGGTTTGATTTAAACAGAGACTGGATTTGGGGCATTCATCCTGAATCCAGAGGACACATTGCAGAATATCAAAAGTGGATGCCACAGGTGCATGTGGATTACCATGAGCAAGGCTACAACAGCAACTATTTCACCATGCCGGGTACCACACCAAGAAACAAATTGCTTCCGGATCGCTATGAAGCATGGACGGATACTTTTGGCCGTGCCAATATTGAAGTTTTTGATCAGTATCAAGTCAACTACTTTACCAGAGATGCTTTCGATTTCTTCTTTCCAAGTTATGGATCCAGTTATCCAACTATCATGGGAGCGATTGGTATGTTGACGGAACAAGGCGGTATCGGCAGTGGGAGAGGAGTGATCACCAATGACGGTTATGTATTGACTTTGAGACAACGGGTTTTTGATCACTTCCGCACCTCTTTGGCGACCATCAATAAATCTGTAGAACGCAAACAAGATTTATTAAAATACAGCTACGAATCCTGGCGACCACAAAACAGTAAGACTTCAACCAAGGCCTATTGCTTTACTCCTGAATCCATTTATGCACAAGATGTGGTAAATATTTTGCTTCGCAATGGGGTAGATGTTTATACAGCAGATGCCAATTTTCAGGTACCCAGAGCTACTGATTTCCGCAGCGGTGAAACCTCTGGAAAATCATTTGAAGCAGGTACCTTCATCGTTCCTACTGATCAGAATCGCAATTTATTCATCACTACTTTGATGGAGCGCAATATGGCTATTGAGGATTCTGTAATGTACGACATGTCTACCTGGTCGGCACCTATAGCTTACAATTTGGATGCTTATGCTGCTGCAGCTGCCCCTACTGTGGGTAAAACACAGGTCACAGAAGAGATTATGGCCAACCAAGGCCTAAAAAATGCTAGAGCACAATATGCTTATGTCATCGAATGGGATCAGCGCAATGCACCAAAAGCTTTGGCTTGGTTGTGGCAGCAAAAATACCGCGTCAGAGCGGCTGCTAAACCATTCAGTGATGGGACCAATACTTTTGGGGCAGGTAGTTTGATCGTCTTAAAAGGCCGCAACTTGGAGAAAAAGGATGACATAGATAGAGATATGCGCACTTTGGCCGATAATGCCGGAGTGGAGATCATGGGTTTTAATACAGGTAGAATGCTATCCGGTTTAGACCTGGCTTCTTCCGATAATCGTCCTTTGAAGCAGCCCAAAGTCGCTTTGATGGTGGAGCCTCCATTCAGTACCTACACAGCTGGTCAGATCTATTTCTTGTTTGATTGGGAAACACAACTTCCTGTTGAGCGCATCAGAACTTCTATTTTGCAGCAGACTTCCATACCAAAATTTGGTTCCCGATACGGTGGTGCTGACTTGAACGATTACGATGTCCTCATCTTATCTGGCGGCGGCGGTGGATTGAATAGCTTGTTTAACAAAGAAGCAAAAGCCGACCTAATGGATTGGGTCCGTGCAGGTGGCACGATCGTAGCGACAGAAAGTGCAGCTTCTTTCTTTAATGAAAAGAACTTCAAAGGCTTAAAGGTAAGCATGAAAGAAATGAAGCCGGATTCTTCAGAACAAGCCAAGTATCTGGCCTATGAAGATCGTGAAGATTATTTTGGCAAAAAACGCATTCCTGGTTCTGCTTTAAATGGGAAAATCGATGTGACCCATCCATTGGGATTTGGCTTAGATCCCGAAGTTTACAGTTTGAAATTTGGTACCAATGCTTTGGTTCCTACTTCTGATCTTTTGACAGTAGGTCATTACGATAAAAATCCGGATGATTTACTAGTAGCTGGTTATGCTTCTCAAGACAATCTAAAACACCTGGCCGGAGGTACTTTTGCCGCAGTAAGAACCATGGGACGTGGTAAGATTGTATATCTACTCGACAATACGCAATATCGTATGTTCTGGCGTGGCCCTTCAAGGATGATGCAGAATGCGGTGATGCTGGTTCCTAGCTTTTAGTTGTGTGTTGTGTGTTGTGCGTTCTGGCAGTATGCTTAGAACAAATTTAATTTCACAAAAGTCATTCATATAACACACAACACAAGACACAAAACATTATTAATCAGTCGATAAATCTCAAGTGATGAAATACTTCAATACTCTCTCAGAAATAGAAGAAAAAGAACTCGTTCCCGGTATCTACGCCAAGCTCATCCATATGGAGGGAACCTCTGTCGCACATGTGCGTATAGAAAAAGGAGCCGTACTACCCGAGCACCATCATCCACACGAACAAGTAACCAACATCATCGAAGGTGAACTAGAGATGATAGTAGGAGGGGAGAAGCACTTGTGCAAGCCGGGCGATGTAGTGGCAATACCTTCTAATGTGCCGCATTCGGCAGTTTCGCCCACAGGCTGTAAGGTAATCGATGTGTTTCAACCAGTGCGGGAAGATTATAAATAAAAGAGTTGTTGGTTTTTAAAGGCAAAAGGTAGAGTGGAATTTATTCCACTACAAAGAATAAACCAATGGTACAGCGGAATTTATCATGCTATTATACTAAGATGACAGCATAACAGCATGATTTAATCTTCCTCAAAAACCACCATCCCATGCTCCAATGGGTGCAAATGTTCTTTCAAGCTGTCAAAAAAGTATTGCCCTTCTTGCGCATAGAAGTTGAGGAAATTGGCTTTACGTTCTTGCAGGCCGTCATTGGGGAAGAGTTCGTGTTTGATTTGGCGGATGTTGTAGATGGCTGCTTCGTGTTTTCTTTTTTCTTCACGCATAAGGCGCTTGGCCAGTTTTTCGATCTGCTTTTTGTATTTGGCACCGATGGCTAATGCCCGTGGTTTTAAAGTAGGGTCTACTTGATTTGCTTTTTGTCCATAGGATTCAAAAACAGTTTCCAGTTGTCCCAATTCATTCTCCAGGTCCAAGTCGTTTTCTGAGTTTCTTCTTACATAGGTTTTGATCAATTCCTCTGTTTCTGTGAAGGTGTCCTGGATGCTAAGGCCCAGTTTCCTGATTTTTTTCGCCTGATAGTGATTGATCCAAAGAGCAGAATTTCTACGGATTAGCATAGGGAAGTTAATCCCGAATAGTTCGAATTGGGTTTTGCGTTCCAGCCAATAGGAAATCTCACCACCACCACCGATGTAGGCAAGGTTGGGTAGGATCAATTCCTGGTAGATGGGACGCATGACTACATTCGGACTGAATCGCTCAGGATGCTCATGTAGCAATTCTCTCAGTTTTTGCTTGGTGAATTTTAAGTCAGTATCTAATATGCTAAAGGTTCCATCTTCTTCTGCTATGATTCTGGAACGCTTGTTTTTTTGTAGGTAAAACAGGTTGATCGGTCTTACAAAAGCCTGAGAACCAAAATCAACCGCTTCCAATGCTTTCTGGGTTGCTGTCACCGGTTCATAAGAAGCCTGATCGAAGATTTCCATTT
>JBCBCD010000640.1:0-4636 GCA_038530915.1 Bacteroidota bacterium | reverse complement strand
GGCATGGTCATTGATAGTTTTAAGGTCAGAAAGCTGCCATTTAGGCCGGTAACTCCTCCTTTTTTTAATTATACAGGAAGCATCCTTCGTTACATTCTGGAAAATAATGATAGTACTCAATTGGTGCAAAAAGACTTAGGAGATGAAATCTATTTAAAGTTGACCATTTATGAGGATCGACAAGTCGAGTTCTTTGGTAAAGCTCATTATATTCCTAAGAACCCATACACCTTCGACCCTACTTCCATTTACGAATTATGGATCGAAAAAGCATCCAACTTGCCTCGAAAAGTAAGACGAGAAATGTCTCACAACATATCTATTAGTTCAGTGTCTGATTATACTTTCAATCATTTAGAACTCGAAGATTTTGTAGCCTCTAATTACTTCCCAAAGGATTATGAAATAAGACAATATGGAGAAAAAGGGAAGAAAAGGCAGCCCAATAAATTGATTGGTAAAAAAGCGCCCAATTGGACTTTACAGACTGAGAATAATACAGAAATGGCATTAGAAGATTTGAAAAGTAAAGTGCTTCTGGTACAATTTACAAGTGTAAGTTGTGGACCTTGCAGAGCCTCCATCCCGTTTTTGAAAGAGCTATCTACCGAATACTCAAAAGACGATTTTGAGTTTGTAGCTATTGAATGCACCAGTAAAAACACCAATGTTTTAAAAAATTACAAGAGTCGCAATAATTTTGACTACCAATTTTTGCTTTCCACGAAAGAGGTGAGAGACAAATATTCCATCATTTCCTTTCCTGTTTTTTTTATCTTGGATGAAGACCGGAACGTCATCCATGTGAAAAATGGGTATTTAAAAGATAAAACAGATACAGAAATAAGGGAGTTGATCAATGAGTTGATTTAGACTTGAAAGATATCACTTGGTTTATGTGATAGGTCGAGCAATAGATTATTCTGTACTTCCAAAATCGGTAAGTCATACGCAAAAGGAATAAAATGCAAGAGAAAGAGAAACCAAGGTTATCCAGGTTAACTGCTATAATTACACAATTGCAATCGAAGAGTATGGTTACTGCAAAATACTTGGCAGAAAAACACAATGTAAGTATTCGTACCATTTATCGTGACATTCGCACGCTTGAAAAGTCGGGAATACCAATCATTACAGAAGAAGGCAAAGGATACTCCATCATGGAGGGTTATCACCTTCCTCCCGTTTTATTTACTGAAGAAGAAGCCAATGCATTAATCACGATAGAACAATTAGCTATTAAAAATAAAGATCAGTCCTTGGTGGAAAACGTTTCCAGTGCTATAGAAAAAATAAAATCCATTTTAAGATATTCTCAAAAGGGCAGTGCTGATTTGCTGGCGGATAGAATCTATTTTGGCAGCAATAACAAGGAGGAAAAAACGAGTAGCAATTTAATGCAAATACAATCAGCTCTCATTCACTATCAGTTGATCCAAATTGAATACGTTTCTTCTGAAATGAAGCGAACAACTCGCCAGATCGAGCCATTTGCCATCTACAGCATTAATGGTAATTTTTTGCTAATCGCCTTTTGTAGACTTAGAAATGATTTTAGGGCTTTTAGAATAGATTATATTGAAGAACTTATCCCTTTGGATGAAACTTTTAGTCCGCATAAAATGACCTTGAAAGAGTATTTTGAAAAATATGTAAAGAAGCCTTAGTACCCCTGACATACCTCTGTCACTAGTCCATTTTAATTTTACATCAGTATCAAACAAAAGCAAATTAAAATGGAAATTATCAAAATGGTCATCCTTGCACTTTCTGCATTACTGTTAATCTTTGTTGGTTCAATGAGATTAATCAATCCGATCAAAACCTTTTTAAATAGCTCAGGCATTCAGTTAAATAATGATGTCAACTTATTGAATGAAATGAGGGGGATAAGCGCAGTAATGCTCTGTGGTGGAATCCTAATCGGATTAGGAATAGTACTACCTGAATTCAGGTTGACTTCATTCACAATAGGCTCCCTAATTTTTCTAGGCTTTGTAATAGGTCGGTTAATCAGTATTTCTGCTGACGGAAAACCTAACCAACAAATTACTCAGGGTATTGTGTTTGAAATCGTTCTGGGGGCGGCTAATGTTTTGGGTTGGTTGAGCTTAGTGTAATAATTTACTATAACCAATCATTATGTTTTTTGTTAGATGTGAATAAACCAAAACTTGTAATCAAACCAAAATGGATCACTCAATACTGCAAGAAGCATTCAAAGACACTCCTTTTACACAAGAAGAACTCCAATCAATTGGAGCTTTGCTTAAAAGAGTTGATCTTAAAAAAGGAGATAGCTTACTGGGCGAAGGCGATCCGGTCTATTATACCCATTTTGTTTACAGTGGTTGTTTAAGAACCTATTTCATAGATGATTCTGGTAAAGAACACACCTTACAATTTGCGATCAGGGATTGGTGGATCAGTGATTATACGGCCTTCTTCACTGGCGACAATGCCATGATGAATATTGAGTGCATTCAAGCAGCTACCATTTACAAGTTGTCAAGAAGAAATATGGAACAACTGTATGTGGATATTCCCAGGTTTGAGACTTTCTTTAGAAAAAAACTGGAAAGACGGTTTATGACGCTCCAAAAAAGAGTACTTGGCAACTTGGCACAATCCGCTAAAGACAGATACGTGTCTTTCATCAACACTTACCCAAACATTCAACAGCATGTGAAAAACTATCACATCGCTTCTTTTTTAGGAATTACAACCGAAAGCCTAAGTAGAATTCGAAAAGAAATGACCCTTTAATCGTTTATTACCATACATCAATTTTTCTGATAAGTACTCGCCATAACTTTGAAGCATTAAATAATTAATCAACCCATTCTAATGAAAAAGATATTATTTGTGCTAACCAGTCACGATCAATTAGGTGATACCGGAAAGAAAACAGGATTTTGGTTGGAAGAATTTGCTGCGCCTTATTATTTCTTAAAAGATAAAGGTGTAGCCTTGACCTTAGCTTCACCCAAAGGAGGTCAGCCTCCTATAGATCCTAAAAGTGAGCTGCCGGATTTTCAAACGGATGCTACTGTCAGGTTCAAAGAAGATCAAGAAGCGCAAGAGATTTTGTCTCAAACAGTTAAGTTGGATACGGTACGTCAGGAAGATTTTGATGCAGTATTTTATCCAGGCGGATATGGCCCTTTATGGGATTTAGCAGATAATCAAAATTCTATTGATTTAATTGAATCTTTCTACAACAATGATAAGCTTGTAGGTTCTGTTTGTCATGCTCCGGCTATGTTTAAAAATACCAAAACTGCGAATGGCAAGCCTTTGGTAGCGGGCAAAAAAGTGACTGCTTATTCTAACTCCGAAGAGGAAGCGGTACAATTCACAGATATTGTTCCATTTTCAGTAGAAGATATGTTGAAGGAAAATGGAGGTATTTATTCCAAAGGGCCGGATTGGAATCCATATGTCTTGGAAGATGGCTTGTTGGTAACCGGACAAAACCCCGCCTCTTCAGCATCGGTAGCAGAATTGTTATTGAAAAAATTAGGAGAATAAACGCTACTATTGACATAAATAACTTTAACATGAGCCCTCTCGAATTTTTAAATAAATTCCATTGGTCTAAGGCCGATTTGACAGTATTCGAAGGATAAGCGACTAGACTTTAGACAAAATTCGGGAGGAATCATGTTTATCCTTTTTTTTGAATAAAAAATCAACTTCAAAATAGGGGGATGTGACTTCTATTGCATCTCTAAAGTGAGAGAAGTTTTCTAACTTTCCAGTCTTGCCTTTCGCTTCAATTTAGGATATAAAACACTTTATATTAAAAATTGAAATAAGATGAAAAAACTGTTTTTGGTACTCACGCTTTCCTTTTTATTAGGACATTTAATTGATGCTCAGGTAGAAATCAGCAAAGCAACTTCTGAAAGAATTGATGGTCTTTTTAAGCAAATTGATGAAACTACTCCTGGATATATGATTGGAGTTGTAAAGGATTCTGACTTTATTTTTGAAAAAGGATATGGATCAGCAAATTTGGAATACAATATTCCAATCGGCAAACAATCAGCTTTCAATATAGCTTCTCTATCGAAGCAATTCACAGGAGCATGTGTAGCCCTTTTAATGCTTGATGGTAAAATCTCAATGGAAGACGACATCAAAAAATTTATTCCTGATTTTCCGGGCTATGGAAAAAAAATTAAGATTAAGCATTTAATCTACATGACGAGTGGAATCAACGATTACTACTATAATACAAGAGAAAATGGAACAGATTGGAGTAGTTTGAATTTTTTCAACATCGATAATGCGATAAGTGCATCTTTGAGTAATAAAAGGTTGATGTACGAGCCAGGGAGTCAATGGTCATACAGTAATATCAATTATATGCTGTTAACGAAAGTCGTAGAGAAGGTATCGGGAATGAGGTTTGCTGAGTTCGCTCAAAAACGCTTGTTTGAGCCTTTGAAAATGACAAATACATTTGTAAATGACGACATCTTTCAGGTCATCCCGAATAGAGTAAATGGATATAATTATCGCAATGAAGAAAATACCAGTGAATTAATAGAAAATGGCTATTTGAATAATACTAGTGATGGTTTCCTTCAAATCAATAGAAATTCACCCCATTATGGAGGCAGTGGCGTAT
>JBCBCD010000639.1:518-4638 GCA_038530915.1 Bacteroidota bacterium | reverse complement strand
CCAACACCAACGATAAGATTCAGTTGGTGTTGGCCTATTAGAAAAATGGACCAACAAATTCAATCACTTTTATATTCGCAAATTTGATGAATGTTGGATTCCTGATTTTGAAGGCGAGCCCAATCTTTCAGGAAAACTTTCCAGACCTGCCAATTTTAATGATGTAAAGTATTTGGGGGCAATGAGTAGAATTCAGCCACTGGATTTAGAAAAAAAGTATGACGTTTCTTTTGTTTTATCCGGACCAGAACCTCAGCGAACAAGACTTGAAAAAATCATTTTGAATCAAGCGAAAGATCTGAAGTACAAAATGATGTTGGTGCAGGGAAAACCTGAACTGGATGAAGAACAAGCAATCAATGAAAACCTACACATAAAATCTTACATGAGTGGGGAAGAATTGAGCAGTTTAATGACTAGTTCAGAACTGATTGTCTGCCGGTCGGGCTATAGCACCATCATGGATTTAGTAGTTCTTGGAAAGAAAGCATTACTCATCCCAACACCAGGCCAAACAGAACAAGAATTTTTAGCAGATTATTATAAAGAACAGGGCTTAGCTCATTTTGTAACCCAGGCAAAGCTCGATCTCAAAAATGACATTGTCCAAGCCTTGGAAGTAAAAGGGTTTGGAATTTTTGATGGCTCAAGTAATAATTTAGATAAAGCCTTGGAAGGCTTCTTAGAAAAAATAAGTTGATAGGAACCTCCTATCAACTTATCTGAAAATGAGAGACGACGTATGAGACGGCCTCTTTATTTTTTATTAAACTTATTCATCGTGTATTGTAAGCCAATGGCTCCAAAACTTTTGCAAGTTTCAGCCGCTGTACTAATAATTTCAGGAAGTTGTTGGGCTTCCTCATCATTCCATTTGCCCAATACAAAATTGACTTGTTGACCTTTGTGATAATCACTTCCTATGCCAATGCGCAAACGAGCATACTTATTATTACCCAAAGTTTTATCAATATCCTTGAGGCCATTGTGCCCACCATCACTTCCTTTTCCTTTTAGTCTTTGCTTGCCAAAATTAAGATTTAAATCATCTAGCACGATTAGGATATTTTCCTGGGGCACTTTAAATTTTTGCATCCAATACCTAACTGCTTTTCCACTCCTATTCATATAGGTGGAGGGCTTCAACAAATGATATGTTTTCCCTTTATGTTTAAACTGAGCCAGGCTCCCCAAAGAGTCTGAATTAAAAGAGACTTCTGCTTGTTTGGCTAAGTGATCAATTACCTCAAAGCCTACATTGTGCCTGGTATATTCATACTCGGCACCAATATTTCCTAAGCCTACTATTAAGAATTTCATAGGATCGTATTCGATTTCTTTTTCACCAGTGAAACCGATAAGGTTCAATAATCGTTCGTACCAACTCATAAAAATTAAACGGCTACATCGTAATCACGTAATGCATTATTTAAGCTGACCTTTTTGTCAGTGCTTTCTTTTCTTTGACCAATGATCAATGCACAAGCCACCTGATAATCACCAGCAGGAAATGATTTGGTGTATGAACCCGGAATAACAACAGAACGAGCTGGAACAACTCCTCTATGAGTAACTGGTTCGGGTCCGGTTACATCAATGATTCTTGTAGATTTTGTTAAAACTACATTGGCACCTAAAACCGCTTCTTTTTCAACCCTCACTCCTTCTACAATTATTGACCTTGAACCAATAAAGCAATTATCTTCAATAATAGTAGGTGTTGCTTGCAATGGTTCCAATACACCACCGATGCCTACACCACCACTGAGGTGTACATTACGACCAATTTGTCCGCAAGAACCTACGGTAGCCCAGGTATCAACCATAGTACCACTACCAACCCATGCTCCGATATTCACATAGCTAGGCATCATGATAACCCCTTTTTCTAAGTAAGACCCATGACGTGCAATCGCATGAGGAACCACTCTAACCCCTTGCTCAGCAAAATTTTTCTTCAATGGAATTTTATCGTGAAACTCGAAAGGATCCAACTCTATTGTTTTCATTTCCTGAATAGGGAAATACAAAACAACAGCTTTTTTAACCCACTCATTTACCTGCCAATCTCCTCCTTCGACGGGTTCAGCTACTCTCAATTGACCCTTGTCCAATTGTTCAATGACTGATCTAATTGCCTCCTTAGTGGCAGCTTGTTGAAGAAGAGATCTGTCTTCCCAAGCGGATTCTATTATTGTTTGAAGCTCTTGCATTTTGTATATATTATTTTGGGTGCAAAAGTAATAAGTCAATAACAGAATTGGTATTAATAGGTTGAAAGTTTAGAGGTTTAGGTGTTTAAATGTTCAATTTTTTATACTTCGACCTAAACACACAAACCATTAAAGTAAATGTATCAATCAAACGTCTTTACTAAGACTTGCTTCATAGGCATTCACTGCGGCAACTAAATCTTCCATTGCATGACCTACTGATTTGAAAAGGGTAATTTCTTGTTCGGATGATCTGCCATTAATTTGACCGGAGCAAAGGTCAAACAGATCACCTTTAATATGATCAGGTGAGATGACTTGATTTTTGATGGGTAGGTATAAATCGCCACTTTCTTTTGGTGCACTTTCTTTAACATCTATAAATACCTTGGATCGGAGCATAGTTGCGTCATCAGCTTCTCTCATGTCAGGTTTGAAGGAACCCACCAAATCTATATGTTGACCCGGTCTTAAATATTCACCAAACACCAAAGGCTCACTACTAAGCGTAGCAGCAGATATAATATCAACCTGACTAAGAAGGTCTTGATAATTTTGAATAGGACTAATATTTAAAGTCTCTTTTAGGTTGTCAGAAATCTTTTGAGCCTTTTCAAAACTTCTACCCCAAATCCAAATCTTTTCAAGTGGCCTTATAGCAGCATGAGCTTGTATTAAATAAGGCGCCAAGGAACCTGTGCCTATCATGAGCAAAGTGGAGGACTGTGGGTTGGATAAAATTTTGGATGCCAGGGCTGAGGCAGCAGCAGTTCTTAAGTTGGTCAATAATTTTCCATCCATCATCGCTAGGGGCACTCCAGTATGTGCATTGAATAAGAGGTACTTACCCTGAATGGACGGGATTTGATATTTGAAATTATTAGGAGAGACTGTAATTAACTTGATCCCCAAATATTGACTCTCTTGCCAGGAAGGCATTAATAGTAATGTCGATTCTATATTTTCTTTGGGGTTTTGATATTGATGATGATGCCTAACAGGAGTAACAATATTTTGATTTTTAAAAGCCTCGGATAAACCATCGATCAAGACCTCAAAAGTGAGGTATTTCTGTAAGGCAAAATCATCAATTTGTAGCATCTTATATTAGTATTCTATTTTGATCAATCTGAGTCGACTTCTTCTTTCACTGGGTACAATGACTTCATCATAATCAACTTGAACAGCATCTCTAAATCTCAATCTAAGTTTTAGATTTTGTGTGTTCAGTACACTTCTTCTATCCACTTGCCCTGAGCCGGTGATAATATATTCACTAACCGTATTTTCAGTTTTTATATCATCATTGAATAAAAAGCGTAGTTCCCTTGGGTTTTGAAACAAGAAGAAAGATGAAAATATAGCATTATCATCTTGAGAATATTGCTTTTTGAATAATATTTCATTCCAATGAGGCTTACCATCCGGATGAACCGACAATAAAAAGATTTCATCGTAGTAATAATCTACGATAAATCTACTATAGTTATCTAAGACAATACGACTTGAACCGGCCAATCTTCTTTCAAATTGTCTGTTCATTTCGCAAATGATTAAAATACCACCATCTCTTCTTAAAACAATATCTTGGATACCACACTCCATTAATCCTTTCTCAGCCTGATTATTTTTGCCGGTAAGATTGGCAATGAGGTCTTCGGGGAAGGAATTAAAGATTAACTTGAAAGGAGCCGATTCTACATTATCGATATGAATAGTGAAATAGCCTGGTGTACGGGAAGAGTTTCGGTCTGAAAATAATCCTGCAGCTACGATTTTTTCATTCATATTATCATACATAAACTGAACATCGTAGGTGAGTCTTTCTTGCATAGGGATAACATATCTGCGGAAGACTTCAGTATTTTGAAGATAATGATAAACAGAGTATTGGTGTCTGTCGCGTC
>JBCBCD010000639.1:0-508 GCA_038530915.1 Bacteroidota bacterium | reverse complement strand
CAGAGATTTTATACACTTTCTTACCAATTGGTAAGAAAGTGTATAAAATCTCTGGCAAAATTATAGTCTTGCAGTTCTATCGTTCTATCCCATAGTACTTTTTTGGTGTTTAAATCATAACAAAGTGCTACGACAAATCTTTGTTTATCAATATAATATAGGAGTGCTTTGGTTTGATCCTCCGAAATCGTCATTTCAAAATCGGGAGTAATGAATAAGCCACCAAAGTTTTTTACCACTGTTGAATCGATCAAATTAGCTCCGGGATCATATCTGTGAGCTTTGACGATGATGTCTCCTTTGCTACGGAACCTGTAGAGCATAGTGAAATATTCATTATTGCTAACTATGCCCAGTACATTGGGATTTCTTTTATCGAGTTTGATTTTTTTGGTCCACAGTTCTCTCATTTTTTCATTGAAAGCCTGTATTTCCGGATCATTAGGTCTGTTCTTGAAAAGTAAGGTTCTTCCCTTTAGTTCACCGATGATTTCGTATCCTATTTCTG
>JBCBCD010000638.1:0-4638 GCA_038530915.1 Bacteroidota bacterium | reverse complement strand
TGAAATTGCTGCTGAAGCTACTCAGTTTATCAAAGTAGGCCACTTTGGTACTCCAACTGTAGCACCAAACGATTGGCAAAAGGCGGAAGTATCTACCGGAGCATTCGACTGTACTGCTGCATTGACTATTTATCCTCCTAATGTGGGTGGATGTAAGCCTTCAGGTTTTGAATACTCAGTTAAATTGCGCCAGAAAGTAGCGGATTTAGATGGCTTTGGACTTCCAACAGGTACCTATTCGTATCCACTAGTATCTACTTCCATTACTAGTAGTGGAGATAATTATATTGCTACTGACTTGCCAATTGGTGAATATAAAATAGAATACTTTGTTACGAATGAATGTGGCGAAGATGGAACTGGAGAGTTCTTGTTTGAAGTGAAAGACTTGACAGAACCAATACCTGTTATCGATGATGAATTGAATATTTCTTTAGGTGGTGATGGTATAGGTAGAGTATGTGTTGCAGATGTTGACGAAGGTACCTGGGACAATTGCCAATTGGTTTCTACACAGATCAGAAGAGAATTGTGGGATGAAGCTTGCCGTCAGTCATATTTAGAAGAAGTTCTTGATGTATCAAGCTTAGCAGACCTGCAAGTTGAAGAATTTGCTGATGGAACAAAGATCTGGTATCGTTTTGAAGGCATTAAGAGAATCAATTTGATTCACTTGGATTTAACAAAAGATGGCTTGCAATATTTCACATGGTGGTCTGATTGTGTATACTTCACATGTTGTGATGTTTCTGATTCTATGACTGATTTTGTAGTAGTAGAATTCAGAGCGGAAGACAAACACCAAAATGTGAATGTATCCTGGATGGATATTTTAATTGAGAACAAATTAACACCTACTTGTATCGCTCCTGAAACAGCTTACTTCGATTGTATCGACTTCAAGTTGGATGGTGGCAATGTGGATGAGGTAAGAGCTACATTTGGTACAGTAGATGAATTATTAGCATCAAAAGACTTATTACTCAACTTCAACTGTAATGTAGAAGTAACTGATACGATCGAATGGACACCTGGTGATTGTTCAGAAGGCGTGTTGAAGCGTATTTTTACTGTTATGGCGCCTACCACCAGAGGCATCATGTCAACTTCATGTACTCAGACTATCAATATTGAAAGAGTGATTGATTACCAAATCAAGTTTCCTGAAGATTACGAAGATGTGTGTTTGGGTGATGGTGGCGAAGATATTGAAGTTGAAACTTATGGCTGTGACATTTTTGCAATCAACAGAGATACTGTAAACTTTGATGTAGTAGCTGACTTCTGCTTCAAGCGTTATGTAACCTATACTGTAATCAACTGGTGTGAATATGACGGAATTTCTTTAGATCCAACGATTGTACCAAGAGATGTAGATTGCGATGAAGATGTTTTAGAATGCACATGGGTAAGAGTAGATGATGGAACAGCTTACATTGATGATGATAACAATCCAAAAGATGCACCAGTAGTTAGTTTCTCAACTACAGCTTCATCTTATGGGACATGTGATGAGAAGACTTATGGGATTACTCCAGGTTTCTGGCAATATACTCAGGTGATCAAAGTATACGACAACGAAGCACCAGTATTGGAAGTAGAAGACTTGGATCCATTCTGTGCATTTGGTGCAACTGGAGCAGAACCTTGTAATGGTGAAGTTATGATTCCTTTCTCTGTATCAGATGTATGTACTGAAGAGGTAGAAGTAAGAAGTGTAATGCTTCAGGTGAACAATACTGGTAATCCAATAAATGCAACAGGTGAGTTATACATCTTAACTGACCTAGGAAATGGTGATTTCACGATTTCAAGCATCGATGGACAAGGTTTACCGGAAGGTGCTCACACCTTTATGGTAAGGGTAGCTGATAAGTGTGGTAACGTGCAAGTACGCAACATTCCATTTACTATCGTTGACTGTAAAACTCCTGCACCTATTTGTATCTCTATCTTGTCAGTTGACTTAATGCCAATCGTTGAGAACAAAAAGATCGTAGGTGGTATGAATGTAATTTGGGCTACTGACTTTGTAGCTTCAAGTATAGAAGATTGTAACCCGCATCCTCAAGCTGATCCTCTACAAGATGGTAAGAACGAAGTAAGGTACTATGCTGTACGTCAGGACAGCTTATTGGCGGCTGGCTTAGATGCACCAACAGCTGATTACTTGACGGATGACTACAGAGATGTAGAATTCACTTGTAATGATGAAGGTACTGCAGTATTAATCTATGTGATTGGGGTTGATGGTAAAGACAACTTTGATTGGTGTACAGTTATGGTTAATGTAACATCTGGTCAAGATCCTTGTGATGGTGGTACAATAACGGAAGTAGCTTCTATCGCTGGTTTGATCAGTACAGAAGAAGCTAATGCTGTAGAAGATGTAATGGTTGATTTATCTGGTCAGTTCAACACCCAATTGATGACTGGTGATGATGGTAATTATACCTTTAACGAGTTAGAAATTGGATACGATTACTCTGTAACTCCTTCTTTGGATGCTGATTACTTAAATGGGGTTTCAACATTTGACTTGGTATTAATTTCTAAGCACATCTTAGGTTTAGAACAATTAAATACACCTTACAAGTTGATCGCAGCAGACATTAATAATTCTAGAACAATCACAACATTGGATTTGATCCAGTTGAGAAAATTGATCTTATCTATTGATAATGAGTTCTCAAACAATGCTAGCTGGAGGTTTATTCCTTCTGATTATACCTTCCCACTTCCTGCTGACCCATGGAGTGAAAACTTCCCTGAAGTCCTTAATATCAACAACTTTACTGATGATATGATGGCAGGAGACTTCACAGCAATTAAGGTAGGTGACGTGAATGGAAGTGCATTGGCCAACTCATTGATGGCTGAAAGTCGTAATGTGTCAGGAACATTCTCATTGAATGTTACAGATATTGACCTTACAGCAGGTAATGAATATGAAGTTTCATTTACAGCTGATGAATTGGGTGTTCAAGGATATCAGTTTACATTAGATATGGAAGGCCTTGAACTGGTTGATGTGAAATATGGATTGGCTACGCAAGAAAACTTTGGATTTATTGCTGATGATATCATCACGACTTCTTACAACCAGGCAGGTACAGGTATAAGTGACGAAGTGTTGTTTACCTTAGTACTAAGAGCTCAGGCAGATGGTAAGTTGAGCCAGTTTATGAACGTAAGCTCTCGTTACACTACTGCTGAGGCATATGGTGCAAACAATCAGCCACTAAATGTTGCTTTAAACTTTGGTGGAACAGCACAAGCTCAGCAATTTGAAGTGTATCAAAACACACCAAACCCATTCATAGAGCAGACTCAGATTGCCTTTACTTTACCACAAACTTCTGAGGTGACCATCACTTTCAACGATGTTACAGGTAAGGTATTGAAAGTAGTGAATGGCCAATATGGTGCTGGTTTGAATACTTTAGATATCGAAACTGCTGAATTAAGAACGACAGGAATCGTTTACTATACTGTAGAAACAGAAGATAAAGTGGTGACCAAGAAAATGGTAATCATAGAATAATGTTACCGCCAAATTTATTTGGCGCTACTAAAAGGTAAGATGGAATTTATTCCATCAATAAAAAAACGGGCTTAAGACCGCAAGGTCTTAAGCCCGTTCCTGTAAATAGTAGGTAGAGCAGGATTTATTCTGTTCAAAAAACAAAGAGATGATTCAGCTATTCATTAGCCTTTTATGATTGGACTAAGTAATGGACAAAGAATAACTTATCGATTTAGAGCTAGTTATTCTTTGACCATTACTTAGTAAAAAAAATTACAGTTAAAGCCAATTAATCACTTACCTTATTTTCTTTTCTTATTTTTAGTTGGAATCTTCTAAAATCGCATTAAAGCTATTTTATGGTTTTAAAAGTGGTCTGTGAAGATTGTAAACCCAATTGTAATACGACTATTATGTTACCTATTAAGTTCAATACAGATCGCATTGTCGGTGTATCAGCAATGATAATAAGTCTGAGTACGCTCATTGTTTTTATCTATCAGACCAACCTGATGCGAGAGCACCAATATCAATCGGTCTTTCCTTACTTGTCTATGAATAATGAACGAACTGGCTTTCCTGATTTTGCCATTGTACTTACAAATGATGGCATTGGACCTGCTTTCATTGAATCTTCAGTGTTTACTTATAAAGGACAAAAACATGAATTAGACCTTATAGATTTTTTGTACAAATTTTATCCCGAAATTGATAGTATACCAAGTTTAGTCCATTCCAATTTGAGAAAGGGTTTAGTAATCCCTGCTGGTCGACGCATAGAATTGCTTCGCATTAATGAAAAAGAAAATATGGATCCATTTTTTCAATTAGTTAAAATTCTAGAGGAGTTGGAGCAAGAAGACATAGAATGGGATTTGATATATCGAGACATATACGGCAACAAATGGTTACTTGCAGGTGATGATGGCAATCCTGAAAAAATAAACTGATGCATACAACAGACCATCACTACATACACCTTGTCAATCAACTAGCAGACCAAACTGCAGCTTTAGGATTTGATCCCTTTGCAGCAATTTTGGTGAAAAATGAGGAAGTTGTAGCTACTTCTATGGATAAATGCATTGACTATTCTGACCCTACTGCCCATG